>DAHVZT010000091.1 GCA_027323885.1 Acidobacteriaceae bacterium | reverse complement strand
GATCGCATCCGGCTCAGTGGCACTACGGAAGATATTCTAAATGGCACGCAGTCACGGAAAAAGTGTGCCGCCAAAGAGAATGCATGAACGCTGTAAAACCAGGCGCAACTCAAAACACGTCCTTGTGGATATTTGCGGCTCTAATTGGCGTTTATTGTGCCTGGATCGTGACTTTGCCGCTTTTTCCGTCCCTGGACGGATCTCTGCACCTATATTACGCCTCGGTTCTAGGTAGCCTGCTGTCAAGTTCAACTCAATTTTCCGCTTATTACTATGTACGCCACCTTCTTCCACCCTACGCTCTCTATTACTACCTGCTCATTGTGACAGCGCATCTCGGCGGTTACGTTCTTGCTGAGAAGGTGATCGTTTGCATCATTTTCATCGTTACGTCGCTAGGCTTTCGATATCTAGCCACCTATCTGGGACCTGGTGGATATCTGGTCAGTTTGTTTATCGTTCCCCTTTTGCTGAACTGGCCGTTAGGGATGGGATTTTACAATTACTGTCTTTCGATCGGCATTGCGCTGTGGGCATTGGGAATGTGGTATCGCGCCGTGGACCGGCGCAGCCACAGATTATGGCTTGGTTTTCTTGCAGCGGTAGTTCTCATGGTCTTTACCCATCCAGTGCCAGCCTTGTTTGTTTATCTACTGGCCGGCATTGATGTGGCCTGGCGCTGGTCTTTACAAAGGTATGACCCGAAAAATGCCGACACAAGCTCCACGCGATTCCTGCGGTGGGACGTTCTCTACATGCTACTTTCGTGGAGCACGATACTCTACATCGTAATGTTCACGGGGAAGCATAGAGTAGTTGCCAACCTACTGCAGACATATGATCGTGCGGCTGTATTCAGCAAGCTGGTCAAACTAAGTACAATTGCGATGTTTTCCGGACATGGACCGCTGGTCCTTGCATACAGAGGCTCGCTTTACCTTCTTCTATTTATGGTAATTGCATGGGGATCGATGGGGATAACCCAGAGGATTCGCAACAGGGCCGTGCTGCCGTCTGACATGATCCTTATGAGCTCTCTCCTGTTCCTGATAGCAATTCCCATCCTGCCGCCGGTGATGAATGGAGCGAACTATTTCTCTCAAAGGCTGGTCATTCTAGTCTGGATTGGAACATTGGCCGCCGCCAGCACGCATCTTCCCAGTTCGCGTCGAACACGCCTGCAGGTCATGATTCTCGCGGCCGTCTATGCAATGGGAGTCCTTTTGTTCGCGGATACGCGAATACGACCTACCGCGGTGCAGATGGCAAGGATTGAACGGGAACCGGCGCCGCAACGGGGTATGGCAGGGCTGGTGTTGAGCCTACCCGATGCCCCGAACCCGACCGGACTGAGTTACTTCCCCTACTACTGGGCTGGAACGCGGTATTTCCGCAGGTCGCGAGCGGTCTTGCTGAATGGAGGCTGGCTTTACGAATCGTATCTTCCTTTAGGGTCCCGGCTGGAGCAGGTCACGGATCGATTTACGCCTGCGATTCAGGATTCGCCAGGCGACGCATATCAACTTCTGCTCAGTTCACAACGAGCTCGGGCTCAGGTTATGCCTCACGCCAATCTGGTCGTGTTTACCGGATTGGAAACTCAATCCGAGCTATTGGCAGTTCTACGCAGGCTCGATGACGCTGGAAATCCCCGCGTGTGGACGTGTCAAACTGAGCAATGGTACTCCGTTTGCACTACGAAGTAATCGCAGTCTAAAGCGCCCCTCAAAAATAACGCGCGAACGCGCTGTCGCACGCCGCTTTGGTGCGGCCTTCAGATGGCGATTTATCTGGTCCGACCTGGAGTTTTCCCCTGGGTGCATTTAGATCGACGACAGAGATGCGCCCGTCGTCGTAGATACTGCCATAGTGGTCTTTCAGCGCGCGGAGTTGAGAATCGGCCAGCACGGAAAGCCTCATAAGTTCATCCAATTCATTGGAGAAAAGATCTGGAGTTTCCAGGCTTTGGCAGTTCTTGGCGTCATTCCAGGCAGCGAACGCGTAGTCGTAAATCAGATAGCGGATGGAGTTGTTTTTGAGATAGCTTGCGAGTTCCTCCGTAGAACGTGTGTAGGGCCAACCAGGGGCCGGACTTGCCGCACCTGGCCAATCCATGACAAGAATGTTGTGCTGCTTGTAATTCAATAGGAACGGATAAGCTACATTTTCCAAAAATAAGCTGTTGTTGGGCAAGAAACTCTGAAGGCCCTCGTATTCTTGCACAACGGAAGCGCTTTCCAGTGGCTGATCTGCGAGGCCAGCCCGCAGAGCGTGCCCATACTCCCGCCGTTCAAAGCTGAATTGTCGAAACGGATGCGGGTTGGTGCCAGAAACGTCATAGTAGAAAAACATGGCCGCCAATATCACGACTCCGGTGGAGTAGCTGACTCGCGAGATGGTGAAATGCGGAAAAAGATTCAGGGTTGCTGCGGCAGCCGCGTAGAAAACAATCACCGAGCACAGAAATTGAGGAAAGTTGTATCTCCAGATATAGTCGCCTCCGCTTTCGTAATTGAACGCGGTAATGGCCAGGGAACATGCGATCAAGAAGCAACAGGCCAAACGCGACTCCTTCGTTCCATGACCGGCGACCAACACCATTCCCGCCATTGCGGCCAGCGCAAATCCTTGAGAGAACAGCTTGATCAGTGAACGCAATCCGGTAAAGTGGTGCAACGTCTGGACGTGAATATAGCTGGAATAATCCAGACCGTGGCCAAGAACTGGAAAGAGGTAGGTCCCGCTGTACAACTTCATGGCTATCATCCAGCTTAAAAGGACAGCAAGAGCGCCACCGGTGGCCCACATAACAGAAGTCAGCCCGCGCTTCCATTCACGTGCAAAGGCTAAAAGGAAGAATGGAGTAATGCAAATTGCACACGCAACCGGAAGATAGGTCGATTTGAGGGAAACAGTGGCTCCTCCAAGCGCGCCGAGTAAAAGGGGAAGCTTCCAGTTGGCCAAGGGCTTTGCGGTTTGGATATCCAGCAAGACCCGAACCATGCTCAGCAGCATCGCAATAGGAAGGACGATGAAGGTGAGATTGAATGTCTCTTGCGGAACGACAGAGACCAGGATTTCCATAACCGCGATCTGATAAGGAAGAAGTCCAAACGCCACGCCTACTTCCAGTAAGGCGGGAATCAAAAGGAGAAGTCCTAACGTACGGTCCGCCATTTGGATGTGGGCCAGCGAAGTTCCGCAAATGACGAAGGACTGCAGCAAGTATGCTCCGCCAAGGCTGGAAAGCAAGCGGCGTTCGCTGAAGGGATCGAACGCGAATTGGTGGGTGGCAAGCATCTTGGCGGGAAAGACCAAATAGGCTGAGCTGTCGTCAGTTACATTGAAGCTAGCCAGTCCTATGGTGCCTGCCGCACGAGCCAAGAGAATGGCTACCGCAAGAATTATCAGGATGCGGGAGATGCCGGATGCACGCTGCCAAAGCTTGCCCCAACGATAAGCTTCGGACCTTTCCCTGAATAGCAGGGCATAGGCAAACACACCCGCCCAAACCAGAACGAACAATGTAGCCGGATAGAGAGCGTGAATCAGGTTGAGAAGACCGCCAAGCGAGATCATTGCCGCAATCCCAAGCGAGCACGCAACGGAGGAGGGCACTCTTTGAATCGCGCTAAGCTTTCCCAGCAACCTTCCCCATCCGGTAAAGGAGACGAGAAGCAGAAGTGCCCAAGCCAATGCATGCAGGTAAGCACCGATGGAGCGGGCCGTGATGGGCTGCAGGGCGCCTGTGACCGACGGAAAAGCAGGAATGTGGTGGTGGATCAGAGTGATAGGAGGCGGAGTCGCATGGTGCAACAGTATCAGCATCTGAAACCTTCGATTACAAGTTGAACATGCAGGGCTGATTTGCGTTTGGCGCTATTCACAGCCCGCGCTGGCTGACTGGTGATACGACGGGTGAGTGCTGGTGTAGCGTTGCGAAATCTCAGAGCACATTTGTGTGTCGCTCGTGTACAGAGTCCACGAGGTGCCGGGATTGTTTGCGTGTTCCGCGGGTGATGCGAGATCGACAACAGCAATCCGCCCATCGTCATAAATGGAACGATGGATGGTGCGAAGCTGGCTGAACTGGTGATGCGCTACGAAAGTGAGCCTCTCGAGCGCGTGATCGAGTTGTGAATAGTGGGTCTGATTGACGAGCGACTGGCAGGAGATCATATCCATCCAATCCGCGTAGGCATAATCGAAAACTATGTAGCGCACCGAGTTGGCACGTAAATAGCGCGCAACATCTTCTGGATTGTTCGTGTAGGGCCAGCCTGGGCGAGGGCCGGCCGCACCAGGCCAGTCGTCGATTAGAACGGTCCTTCCTTGGCCTGGTCGCAGCAGGTAAGTTCTGGATGTGTTATCCAGAGCGACGGAATTGGGCAGGATCGCGTGTTCGATTTCGTCATATCTCGCTCGGATTTCTGGGCTTACTAGCTTTCTTCCAGAAAGGCTGGCTCGCAGATCGCAGGGATATTGAACCAGCTGGGTTGCCATTTGACTCAAGGGCGCCAACGCGCCCCCGGCGATGTCGTAATAGAAAATACAAAGTGTAAATGCGGCGACAGCCACGCCGCGGTTCAGAATGCCGAGATGGCTAAGCGATCCAGTCTGAACCGCCAGCGATCCCGCGGAAAAGATAATTAACGCCGAAAAAAATTGCGGAAAGTTGTATCGCCAGATGTAATCCGCGCCGCTTTCATAATTGAGGGCGGTAATTGCAACGGCTGAGGCAATTAGGATGCTGAAGACGAAACCGGACTCCATGTCCCGGAGACCGGCTAAATGGCGGACAGCAGCAAGCACCAAAAGAGCCGCTCCTTGCAGGAACACGCGTACAACGGCCCGTTTACCGGCGAATCGTGAAAGGTGCGGAAGGACGTGGTAGCTGGAATAATCGGTGCCGTGCCCGAGCAGCGGAAATAAGAAGGTCCCGCTTGTCTGCTTCATCGCCAGCATCCACGCCGCAAGCACGACGAGAGAAGCCGCTCCTGCAAGGATGGGCAATTTGATTGATTGCGCTCGCTGTTTGTTCCAGAGGACGAGAAGACAGGGGAACAGGACAAGCGCTCCAACGTAGGGCAGGAAAGTGGACTTTAAACAGATTGCTCCGCCGCCGATCGCGCCCGCAATTGCAGCGAACCGCCACCTCTCGCTCCCGGTAGCCTTCAGGGCCGCGTAGACTGCCCACGCCATGGCGAGGAAGATAGGAATCGGCAGGACGGTGAAGGTGAGATTGAAGGTTTCCTGTGGGACCAGGTACGCGACGAAAGCCATGAAAGCGATTCCTCGCACAGAAGCGCCAAGCGCAATCCCGATGTCGAAGATTGCGAAGAGCATCATGATCAATCCCAGCGTACGATCCGCCATGCCGACGTTGGAAAGGGAAGTTGCCGCGATTACAAATGCCTGAAGTAGATAAGACCCTCCTAAGCTTGAGATAACTCGCCTATCGCTGAACGGGTCTGGAGCAAATCGATGGGCGTAAAGCATCTTTTGCGGGAAGGCAAGATATGCGGTTCCATCGTCGTAGTTATGGTAGGTCGCCAGCCTTACGGTTGCAGCTACACGCAACACGAGTAACAGGAGTGTGAGTACGATGAGGGCGCGAGACGATCCTGATGCCCGGTTCCAAAAATTGAGCCAATTGTAGGCGCCGATGTTGTCCTGGCGCATTGAGAAGCAAAGCACGACTCCTGTTAAAGCCAGCGCGATGAGCAGAGAAGGGAAGATGGCGTGGAATAGGTTCAGCCATCCCCCCGCGAAAATGATAACTGCTATGCCGAGAGCGCAGGCGACAGAGGATGGCAAACTTCGCACGCGGAGTGCCTTGGCCAGAAGCTTTCCCCAGCCTGTAAAACCAATCAGCAGAAGGCAGGCCCAGATCAGGGCGAATGCGAAGTTGCTCAATGACGCGATGGTGATGGGCGGTGTGAGACCGGTGACGGAGGGATAAGGGGCAACGCGGAAGTCATTGAGCGTCTGAGTTAGCGCAGCGGGAAAGGGCATTCAGAGCCTCTTATGGTGGCCATCCGTTTCGTGCTGAAAGGGGACTTCAGTGGCGGAAGTGTCTGATTCCGGTGAACGCCATCGCTGCATTCAGTCGATCGGCGGCGGCAATCACCTCCGCGTCCCGCACAGAACCTCCTGGCTGGATCACCGCCGTCGCACCTGCGGCGATGGCAGTTTCCAAGCCGTCGGGGAAGGGGAAAAAGGCGTCCGAAGCGGCCACGCACGGGGACAGCGGCAGCACGGCTTTCATCGCGCCAAACTTTGCCGCGTCCACACGGCTCATCTGGCCTGCGCCGATGCCGAGAGTTTGCCCATTACGCGCGTATACGATGGCATTGGATTTCACGTGTTTGCAGACACGCCATGCGAACAGCATGGCTTCGATCTCATCCTGCGTAGGCTTTCGTTTGCTCACGATCTGTAAGTCGCCTGCCTGGATTTGAGCGTCATCTGTGGCCTGCAGCAGCAAGCCGCCGGATATCTGTTTCACTCTGGCGCCCGGTTTGCCCGATCGAACCTCCACCAGCCGAAGGTTCTTTTTGGCGCTGAGGATGCCTTTCGCGGTCTCGCTGAAGCTGGGCGCCACGATCGCCTCCACGAAGAGCTTGGAAATCTCGGCAGCTGCTTCGCCGTCAACCTCCCGGTTGATGCCGATGACGCCTCCAAATGCCGAAACAGGGTCTGTGGCCAGCGCGTTTTGGTAGGCGTTGAGAATGGATCCAGCGGTAGCGACTCCACAGGGGTTGGTGTGCTTGATGATTGCGACGGCGGGATCGCTGAATTCCTGGACCAGATCCCAGCAGGCGTCCAGGTCGACGAGATTGTTGTAGCTAAGCTCTTTTCCCTGCAACTGGCGCAGGCCGGCGATCCCGGTCTGACTGCTATCGGAATACAGTGCAGCCCATTGGTGCGGGTTTTCGCCGTATCGTAGCGGCATCACCAAGGGGTAGGCAAGCCGCAACGTGGAAGGGAACTTCTGAACATCCGAAGAGGCGGGCGGCACGGTGTCCTCCGCATTCAGGGTAGGAATCGCTTCCAGCGCATTGGCAATGGCGATGTCATAAGCCGCCGTCAACGCGAAGGCCTTCTGGGCCAGGCGCCAGCGTGTCGCCCGGCTGAGCTTGCCTTCGTTGGCGCCGAGTTCCTGGACCAGAGCCGAGTAGTCGGTTGGGGACGTGACAACAGCGACATCCTCGAAATTTTTGGCTGCGGATCGCACCATAGAGGGGCCGCCAATGTCGATATTCTCAATCAATTCGGAAAAGGTTATGCCGGGCTTGCGCAGCGTGGCCTCAAATTCGTAAAGGTTCACCACGACCATATCGATGGGCTGGATGTCATGAGCGGCAATGGCCTTCCGATGTTCTGGATTGCTGCGAATGTGCAGAATCCCTCCATGCACCCGGGGATGCAGGGTTTTGACGCGGCCGTCCAGCATTTCGGGAAATCCTGTGAGCTCGGCTATGTCGAGCACCGGAAGCCCGGCTTCGCGCAGAACGCGCGCCGTTCCACCGGTCGAGACAAGCTCGGCGCCATAGCTATGCAGCACGCGCGCCAAGTCAACGATCCCGGATTTGTCTGTGACGCTTAGGAGTGCACGCTGAACAGGCTTCATATTTACACGCTCTTGGGTGGAATGACGTTGGACGGAAATACAAGTTTAATGCATTCGGATTTCGGCCATTTCGCCCGGCCATATCTTCGTTTGTATTCCATGGCGCGGCCCGGTAGGCTGGTGATAAGTCTGACCCGGTGACGAGGGGAGTTCGATCTGATCAGCCGCGAGGAACAAAGCAGGGCAGCCGCAGAGGTTCTCCCGGCTGCGCCGACAACTCTGGAACCGGCAGGTATGCAGCAGCCGGATTATGACCTGCGGTCAGGTTATTACACCGGAGCGCCGGTCCGCTCCAAGACAGCAGAGCGGATTCTAGCGGGCTGGGCCTACGCGCCGGCCACATACGTCCTGATCGGCATCAATATTGCGGTGTACCTGCTGATGACCCTGCGGGGCGTTTCCTGGTGGAATCCGACGGCCGAGCAGATCCTTCATTGGGGAGCGAACCGCGGCGCGAATGAGATTCTGTATGGCCAATGGTGGCGGCTGCTGACCGCGACGTTTGTGCATGTGGGAATCATCCACATCGGAACGAACATGTGGTGTCTGTGGAACCTGGGATTGCTGGGTGAGCCATTGCTCGGCGCGCCGGGGATGATCGCCGTCTACGTGCTGACCGGAAGTGCGGGTAATCTGTTGAGTTCTGGCGTCAATCCCGGTGTTGTCGGCGCGGGCGCATCGGGTGCCGTGTTCGGGATTGCCGGGATCTTGATTCTGCTGTTAAATTCCCCGCACCTGCCGTTTCCTCGCGCGGAACTGAAGCGTCTTCGCCGCAGCGTTATCTACTTCGCCGCCATCAACCTTGCGATTGGCGCCTCCACGCTGATGTATTCAGGCGGGATCAAGATCGACAACATGGCGCATCTGGGGGGCTTCCTCTCCGGCCTTGCGGCGGGGTTTCCGCTGGCGCCTGTCCTGGGAACTGGACGGGAGCCCTACTTCCGCAGGCAGCGCGTTGTATTTGGCTCTTTCCTGGGCATCCTGATCCTTTTCGCGTACGGAATCGTGCGCTTCTGGAACTCGTAACGGGCTCCGCGCAGGTTCCAGAAATCCGTCAGTTGTTGTCAACGCCGGCGAACTTTTTGACCATTGCGAGCAGCAGTCTGCGATCACTCTCGTTCAAATTGGCGGAGTAGCGGCGGATCTGGGTCAAAAAGCGCAGTTCGTCATCGCTGAATCGCTGGCTCGGCATTTGGTAGCTTAAGGCATTTTCGGCAAAGAAGTGGGCCAGAGGCACATCGAGCGCTCCCGCGATTTTATACAGCGTGTCCAGGGAAGGAACCGTATGGCCATTTTCCACGCGCGAGAGATAACACCTTAGCAGCCCGGTGCGTTTCTCGATATCTCCCTGCGACATTCCCTTCTGCAAACGCACGCCGCGTATGGTGCTGCCAATCTTCATCACTTCCATGGAGTCTCCGCCCTGAGGTGAAATGGTGCGTGTCTGCTCAACGAATATTGCTGGACCTTTTCGTGGACAGAACGCGCCTTCAATATTGTTAAGTTAGTTAACATATCTCACGAACGAGGAGCAAGGAATTTCTGGGGAGTGGAAAAATTTCTTTCAAGGACTGGAGAATTGGTCTTCCATCCCGGCTTCGGCCAGGGCCGGAGGGTCACTGCTTCAGGGTTCTTCGGAAGAAAGCAAACATTCGTCTGTCGGCATCCGCGGTATCGGCGGGCCGGTAGCCCGTCTTATTGTTGGGATTCTGGAAGGCATGGCCGGCGTCCGGGTATTCCTTGAAGTCGACGGGGTGGCCAAGCTTTTTCATCACCGCACTGAAGGTCTGTACGTCCTGCGGCGTGATTCCCCTGTCAAGAGCTCCGAAGTTGCCGAGCAGCGCGGCATGAATTTTCTTGAGCTGCGCTGGGTCGGTGTCGAGCGCCCCGTAATTGATGGCGACTGCTCGCAAGGAGGGATCCGCGATGGCAAGCTGGAGGGCGAAGCCACCTCCCATGCACCAGCCAACGGCGCCGATCCGATTGCTCTTCACGAATTTTTGAGTCTTCAAATAGCTGACAGCGGAGGTGAGAAATTGGACCCCGCGGTCTTGCGGCAGAGCACGCATGAGCTCATGCGCCAACTCCGGATCCGTGGCAACCTGACCCCTGTAGAGATCCACGGCAAGGGTTACATACCCGTGCCGGGAGAACATCCGCGCCTGCTGCTTGACCCAGTCATTCAGCCCCCACCACTCGTGGATTACCACGATGGCCGGGAAAGGTCCCTTGCCTGCAGGTCTGTACATTACGGCACGGACGGTCTGTCCGTTGCTGGGAAAGGTGACGTTCTCAGGACCGGCAATCGCCGGGTGGGATGAAGATTGCGCGCGCAGGGGAAACACGCTGGCAAGCAGAAGGCACAAAGCGGAAACAAGCAATAGCCGTGAGCGGAGCATAGTCGACTCCTTCGTTCTGAAAGATCAGCCCGGGCCCCGAAATCCTGACTTCGGACTCCAGGCCAGGCTAAGAAGCCATTCGCAATTCCGCGGTCGCTGGGGTGGCCCCGCTGGAGCACATGCCTCAGCCCATGTGCATGCCGCCATTTACATCCAGCACGTGGCCGGTGATATACGCGGCCTGCTCCGATGCGAGAAATGCGACAGCGTGCGCTACTTCTTCCGGCGAACCGGCGCGATCAAGGGGAATCTGCGCCAGCATCGCGCTCCGCTGCTGATCGTTCAGAACGTCAGTCATGGGCGTCGAAATAAATCCGGGCGCAACCGCGTTCACAGTTATGTTACGGGAGGCCAGTTCGCGCGCCAAGGACCTGGTCAATCCGATAAGTCCAGCCTTGCTGGCGGCATAGTTGGCCTGCCCTGCCTGCCCGGTTTGCCCCACTACGCTTGCAATGTTGATGATGCGGCCCCAGCGAGCCTTCAACATGCTGCTGGAGACGGCCTGCGTCAGGAGAAACGCTCCCGTTAAGTTGGTGGCCAGGACGGAATTCCAGTCAGAAAGTTTCATGCGCAGCATCAGGTTGTCGCGAGTGATTCCGCCATTGTTGACGAGGATGTCAATCTTGCCGAAGTGGGTAAGTACGGCCTTGGCTCCGGCCTTGATGGATTCTTCGCTACTCAGGTCCAATTCAAACGGCGCCGCTTTGCCCCCGGCCGCTTCAATTTCTGCCGCAAGTTGCTGGAGTCTGGCTGTGTTTCGCGCCGCCAGTGCGACCTGCGCGCCTGCTTTGGCGAGTGTGGTGGCGCAGGCGTGGCCAATGCCCTGCGAGGCACCCGTGACGAGAGCGACGCGACCTTCTAGCGAACCCATAATGTTTGCTCCTGCCGGAAACTGCCAATCAACAGGGATTATAGAGCGCGTCAGGGAAGACGGCAGAGACGGCCATCAACGGCCGCCCGTAGCTGCAAGCGTGGACCTCGTGATCGTGCATGGGCGCAACCGGAAACTTGCGCTGCGCCGCCGTTCTTTGGGACCGTGATCGGGCTACCGTCTTCGCCGGCGCATTTTTTCGAATTGCTTCTTCTGCGCATCGGTCATGACGGCTTCCATTTTCCGGCGCGTCTCCTTCATCAGGGATCGAACTTGCATACGGCGCTGCTTGGGACTGAGGGACGTATTGTTCCGGATCTCCATCATCCGCTGGCGCCGGTTTTTAAGAAGCGGCAATATTTGCTGCTGCTGATCCTGGGTCAGGTTCAACCTGCGCGTCAGACGTTCGAGCTGTCTCGCTGGTCCTGGCGGATGCGCAACCTTCTCGGCCATCCGCACCTGCTGGTTTGGGTGAGGAGCCGCAACGCCGTTCGTGGTCTGCGCCGGAACATCGGAGGCCTGCGGCCAAATGTTCCGCGGAGGTGAAAGCGCGATCCCCAGAACGGCCATGCTTGTGGCGAGGAGATACTTGGAAACAGTCAGGTTCTTGCCGATTCTCATCGTTTGATTTCCCTTCAGGGGCGGTGGCGCCGGGTGTTCCAAGCGGACGCGGATACCGGTCTGTGTGTGTAGACGGCGAATTGGACGTGGAAGTTGCGTCCACGATGCCTGCGGCCACGCATTAGCCGCGCTCCACCTGGAACACGAACGGATCCCCGTGTTCTTTCGCCATGGATTCCACGACCTTCACAAATGCAACAGCGGCGTGCGACAGGGCCGCCTGGCGGCGATGCACCAGACGGAGACGGTGCTCGAGCACCAGCTCCGGCACGCTTACCTGGATCAGTTCGCCGCGCTCAATTTCCGGGCGCGCGGTGAGTCCAGGCAGCAGCGCGATGCCGTTTCCCATGGCGACAAATCGCTTGATGGCTTCCAGGCTAGGGAGCTCCACGCCCATGTTGAGCGGAGTGCGATGGCGGCGAAAGGTCTGCATAACTTTATGGCGGAGCGGAGATGGGATGTTATGGGCGATAAAATTCTCCGCTTCCAGATCCCGGATAGAGACCCTTGCGGTGCGCGCCAGCGCATGCCGGGGGTGGACGGCCAAGACCAATTCGTCCCGATAGACGACGATGGACCGAATCTGCGGGTCATCCGGACGATAGGAAATGATTCCGAATTCCACAGCATGCTGCATCAGTTGCTCCGTCATCCGGCTGGCGAGGGACCGTTGGACGGTCACCTTGATCTGCGGCGACAAGCGCCGGAAGGCATGGAGCACAGGAAGGAGATAGAGCGATGTGTACTCGTTAGCCGCCAGGTTGAGCCTGCCCCGATGCAGCGAGCGAAACTCGGATAACGCGGTGGCCGCCTCGCCGCGCAGATTGAGGAGCCGTTCGGCGTAGGCGCGCAAGACCTCGCCTGCCGCGGTCAAGCTTGCGTTGCGAGCGGCACGTTCGAACAGTACCTCTTCCACTTCCTGCTCCAGTTTGCGGATGACCTGACTGATCGCGGGTTGGGTGCGGTGCAACCGCAGGGCGGCGCGGGAAAAGCTGCGTTCCTCCGCCACAGCCATAAACGTTTCCAGTTGAAAAAGGTCCATGCCGGTCCACTCCTCATTTCCGGTGAGTTTATCGATAAGCAATTCTAATAGCCACGATAGCCCACATTAAACTTTCTTATGCTAACTTTGACACATGGATAGTTTCGCAGAACCTGCTGTCGCAGGCGGCACCAATATCCACGACGAGGCGAACGGAATGGATCGAGAGCAAGTCCTTTTCTTCGACACCACACTGCGCGACGGAGAGCAGTCGCCGGGCTGCAGTATGTATATGGCGGAAAAACTGCGGATGGCGCGTCAACTCGAGTCTCTTGGAGTTGATGTCATCGAGGCTGGGTTTGCGGTCGCATCGGACGGCGATTTTGCCGCCGTCGAGCAGATTGCACGCAGCGTTCGCGGTCCGCGAATCGCCTCGCTGGCCCGGGCCAAGGACGAAGACATTACCACGGCGGCACGCGCCCTGGAGCACGCCGAGCGTTCCCGCATCCATATTTTTCTCGCAAGCTCCGACATTCACCTGCAGTACAAGTTGAAGATCAGCCGGCAACAGGCACTCGACCAGGCTGGTGAATCGGTTCGCCTGGCGCGCGCCTACATGGATGATGTGGAGTTTTCGCCCGAGGACGCGACGCGCACCGATCCGGAATTTCTCTGTGCCATGGTGCAGGCCGCGGTGGACGCGGGAGCGACTGTCATCAACCTGCCGGACACTGTGGGTTACACGGTTCCCAACGAGTACGCCGAGATCTTTCGACGCCTGCGGGAGAAGGTGCGCGGGATCGAAAACGTGATGCTCTCGTGCCATTGTCACGATGATCTGGGAATGGCTGTCGCCAACAGTCTGGCGGCCATCCAGGCGGGCGCCCGTCAGGTGGAATGCACGATCAACGGAATTGGGGAGCGCGCCGGCAATGCTGCGCTGGAAGAAATTGCCGCCGCGATTTATGTGAGGCAGGATCAGCTTTCCTATCGGCATGGACTGAAACTCGAGCAAATCTATGCGACCAGCCAGATGCTGACGCAGATCATCAGCTTCAAACCTTCTCCTAACAAAGCGATCGTAGGCAGCAATGCTTTTTCGCATGAGGCCGGGATTCATCAGCATGGCGTGCTGTCCAATCCGCTGTGCTATGAAATCATGACGCCGGCGCTTGTGGGAGTTCCGGCGAACCGCATGGTTCTTGGCAAGCACTCGGGACGGCATGCACTGGGGCACCGGCTGGGCGAACTTGGGCTGGTGCTGAATCGTGAGGAACTGGATGTGGCCTATGGCCGCTTTATCGAGATCGCCGATCGAAAGAAAGCGGTTTACGACCAGGACCTGATTGCCCTGGTTCACGGCTATGTTCGGCAGGTACCCAATTTAGAAGTATCGGGAGTGACGTCCGCTTCTCCGCAGTCCTAGGTCATCACTGGTTTGCAGGCCGCTACACAATCTGGAGATAAGAAGAAAATGAAGATGAAGGTAACTTTGCTTGCCGGCGACGGGATCGGGCCGGAAGTCACACGTGAAGCAAAGCAAGTGCTGGAATCGGTCGGACAGTTGAATGGGCACTCGTTTGAGTTTGTTGAAATGCCGATTGGCGGGGTTGCCATCCGCCAGCATGGATCTCCTTTGCCCGCGCAGACGCTGGAGGCGGCGCTCGACAGCGATGCTGTCCTGCTGGGAGCCGTCGGTGGCAATGAGTTCAATTCTCTGCCCGCCGATAAGCGGCCGGAGGCCGGCCTGCTGCAGTTGCGGCAGGCTCTTGGCGGATACGCGAACCTGCGGCCGTCCGTAGCTTATTCCGCGCTGAGCGATACGTCTCCGCTTCGTCCCGAAGTGACGGACGGGGCAGACATCCTTTTTGTTCGCGAGCTGCTCGGCGGCCTTTACTTCGCTCATCCGCGGTCGTGGGACCGCGAGGGCGGTGTTGGCCTGAACACGATGCGGTATACGCGCGACGAAGTCGTGAGGGTGGCCAGGATCGCTTTCCATCTGGCGCAAAAGCGGCGCAAGAAAGTTACCTCTGTCGACAAGGCAAACGTTCTGGAGGTGTCGCAGCTGTGGCGCTCCACAGTTACGGAGGTGGCCGCGCAATACCCTGACGTGGCGCTTGATCATCAATATGTGGACGCCTGCGCGATGCATCTGATGAATACGCCGCGGAACTTCGATGTGGTCCTTACGGAAAACCTGTTCGGCGATATCCTTTCGGATGAAGCGGCGGTCATTACCGGCTCGCTCGGGATGTTGCCTTCGGCGACCATCGGAGGGAAGGTCAATTTGTACGAGCCGGTGCATGGCTCCGCACCGGACATTGCGGGTACCGGCAAGGCAAATCCGCTGGGCGCGATTCTGACCGCGGCCATGCTGCTGCGCCACAGCGCAAATCTTGAGCAGGACGCCGTTGCGGTGGAAACCGCAGTGGGGCGCGTGCTGGCGCGCGGATTGCGCACGGCAGATCTCGCTCGCACCCGTGGGCTGAACCAGCAGATCGTGACCACGCGCGAAATGGGGCGAGCTGTCTTCGAGGAGCTCAATGAAATCATCGACCGCAGGCAGGCTCTGCATGCCGTCTGATTCAGTTCAACTTCTCTCCTGGAGGAACACTCCGCCGTTCGACAGTTGGCAAGAAACAATTCAGCAAATATGACAAACACGAAAAAGACACTTTTTGAAAAAATCTGGGATGCGCACGTCGTGGCCGCGCCACAAGACGAGCCGTTGCTGGTCTACATCGATCTGCATCTGCTGCATGAGGTGACGTCTCCGCAGGCGTTCGAGGGGCTGCGAATGACGGGTCGAAAGGTCCGGCGGCCGGACCGTACGCTGGCGACGGTCGATCACAATGTGCCGACTGTGGCCAAAGATCGGCTCTTCATTCAGGATGATATTGCCGCAAAGCAGATCGACACGCTGCGACGCAATTGCAAGGATTTCGGCGTACAGCTTTACGACATCGATTCGCCGCAACAGGGAATTGTCCACATCATCGGACCTGAGCTCGGATTTACGAAACCGGGTATGACGATCGTTTGCGGAGACAGCCATACCAGCACGCACGGCGCTTTCGGCGCGCTTGCCTTCGGCATCGGCACCAGCGAAGTGGAGCACGTGCTGGCGACCCAATGTCTACCCCAGTCCAAGCCGAAAACCTTCCGCATTCTGATAGAAGGCGACTTGCCGGTTGCGGTGACAGCCAAGGACATTGCGCTCGGCATCATAGGCCGGATCGGTACGGATGGGGCGACGGGCTTCGTCATCGAGTACGCGGGATCGGCGATCCGTTCGCTTTCAATGGAAGGGCGCATGACGCTCTGCAACATGAGCATTGAATCGGGGGCTCGCGCGGGTATGATCGCGCCGGATGAGACAACGTTCGCTTATCTGAAAGGGCGCCCCGAGTCACCGGAAGGCGATGCCTGGGACGAAGCTATCGCGCACTGGAGGACATTGCCGACGGATCCCGGCGCGGAGTTTGACCGGGAGCTTGTGATATCCGCCGCAGATCTGACGCCCTACGTGACGTGGGGGACGCATCCTGGCATGGTCGTTTCGGTGACCGGCTCGGTGCCCGATCCAGACGCTGCACCGTCGGATTCCGAACGCCGTGCTTACCGGCGCGCCCTGGAGTACATGGCGCTGACACCGGGAACGAAGATGGAATCGGTTCCGATCGATCGCGTCTTCATCGGCTCCTGCACGAATGCGCGCATTGAAGATCTTCGAGCGGCGGCCAAAGTGGTCAGCGGTCACAAGGTGCATACGAAAGTGCGCGCCATGGTGGTGCCTGGCTCGCAGCGGGTCAAGTCCGAAGCGGAGAGAGAAGGCCTGGACCGGATCTTTCGCGCCGCAGGTTTCGAATGGCGAGAACCGGGCTGCTCCATGTGCCTGGCGATGAATCCTGACATTCTTGAGCCCGGCGAACGATGCGCTTCCACCAGCAACCGTAACTTTGAAGGAAGGCAGGGACGCGGTGGACGCACGCACCTGGTGAGCCCCGCGATGGCAGCGGCGGCGGCTATCGCCGGCCACTTTACGGATGTCCGCCAATGGGAGTTTCGTTCAGGATTATGAGACCATTTCGCACGCTCACTTCGAAGGCCGTGCCGCTCGATGCGGTGAATGTCGACACCGACCAGATCATTCCCAAGCAGTTTCTTAAGCGCATCGAGCGCAGCGGCTATGGGGAATTCCTTTTCTTTGACTGGCGGAAGAATGCCGATGGAAGTCCCAACCCAAGCTTTCCGCTGAACCAGCCGCAGTATCAGGGGGCAGAAATATTGGTTGCGGGACGCAATTTTGGATGCGGCTCTTCCCGCGAGCACGCGGCGTGGGCGCTGAGTGATTATGGCTTCCGTTGCGTCATCAGCTCCAGCTTCGCCGATATCTTTTTTTCAAACGCCGGGAAGAACGGCATTCTGCTGGTGGTGCTGCCGGAGGAAAAAATCGCACAGTTGCTGGAACGCGCGAAGAAACCGGGATACAAGCTGACAGTTTCGCTGGAATCGCAGACAGTTCAGGACGACGACGGGTTCCAGGAATCTTTCACTATCGACGCATTCCGCCGCTCCTGCTTGTTGGAGGGTCTGGACGACATAGGCTTGACGATGCGCCACAAGGATGCGCTCGCCGATTACGAGCGTCAGCATGACAAGGCCTTCTGGTACGCACCTCGCTCCCACGCAAACCGACAGGAGTCACACGCATGAGCAGCAACGGTAATCGCAACCCCAAGCAGAACAGCGTTCCTCTGACCGAAGGCCCCAGTCGTGCGGGTGCGCGCTCGATGTTCCACGCGGTAGGTTTCAGCCGCGAAGATCTGGCCAAGCCCATTATTGGGATCGCAAATACCTGGACGGAAATCGGCCCCTGCAATTTTCACTTGCGCATCTTGGCAGAGGCGGTGAAGCAAGGGATTCGCGACGCCGGCGGCACCCCCCTGGAGTTCAACACTGTCACAATTTCCGACGGCATCACGATGGGAACGCAAGGAATGAAGGCCTCGCTGGTCAGCCGCGAGGTGATCGCGGATTCCGTCGAACTCGTCGCGCGCGGCAATCTCTTCGACGGACTGATTGCAATCGCGGGCTGTGACAAAAACATGCCCGGCACCGTCATGGCGCTGGCGCGTCTCGACATCCCGTCGCTGATGCTCTACGGGGGATCCATCGCGCCGGGGCATCTGAATGGGAGAACGCTCACCATACAGGATGTGTACGAGGCGCAGGGTTCGTTTGCGGCGGGCAAAATCGACGCCACGGAACTCGAAGCCATCGAGACCAGCGCCTGCCCAGGGGCCGGCGCGTGCGGCGGGCAGTTCACCGCGAACACTATGGCGATGGCCTGTGAATTTCTCGGCATTTCGCCCATGAATCTTTCCGGTATTCCGGCGCTGTCGCCGGAAAAAACCAAAGCCTGCCGGACGGCTGGTGCGCTCGTGCTCGAACTTGCGAAACGCGATCTGCGCCCGTCGAAGATCATCACGCGCCCAGCCCTGGAGAACGCCATTGCCAGTGTCGCCGCCTCGGGAGGGTCCACCAATTCGGTGCTGCACCTGATCGCGATTGCGCATGAGGCAGGGATTGAGCTTTCAGTAGACGATTTCGATCGCATCAGCCGCAAGACTCCACTGCTGTGCGATTTGAAACCGGGCGGACGCTTTGTGGCGACCGACTACCAGGAGGCAGGAGGCAGCCGGCTGCTCGCGCAGCGTCTGCTGGGCGAAAAGCTGATCGATGGCACTGCGCTCAACGTCTCCGGACGAACACTCGCGGAAGAAGCCGCGCTGGCCGAGGAGAAACCGGGCCAGCAGGTCATCCACACGACCGGCAAACCGTTGAAGGCGACCGGCGGATTGGTGATTTTGAAAGGCAACGTCGCGCCGGAAGGATGTGTGATCAAGGTGGCCGGGCATGAGCGCTTGCAGCATCGTGGCCCGGCCCGGGTTTTCGATAACGAGGAATCATGCTTCGCCGCATTGCGTGCGGGCCAGTTGAAGCCGAACGATGTTGTGGTGATTCGCTATGAAGGACCCAAAGGCGGCCCCGGCATGAGGGAGATGCTGCAGGTGACGGCGGCGATTGCAGGAATTGCGGAATTGAGCGATACGGTCGCGCTGCTTACCGACGGGCGCTTCTCCGGTGCGACACGCGGCCTTATGGCAGGCCACGTTTCTCCTGAAGCGGCACTGGGAGGTCCGATTGCGGCAGTACAGGATGGGGACATCGTCGTGTTCGACATTCCGAAACGCGAATTGCGTGTGGAGTTGAGCGATGCGGAGATCGCAGAGCGCATGAAGAAATGGCAGGCGCCTGCGCCCCACTTCCAACGCGGTGTCTTTCGTAAATATGCCGACAGCGTTTCTTCTGCCTCGCGAGGCGCGGTCACGACTTAACCATGGAGCGAACGCATGAGCAACTCCAGTAATCCAAGGTCCTCAGACCCTGCAATTGGCAGTCAGCCCACGCGGCTGACCGGTGCGGAAACGCTCTGGGCAACGCTGGTGGGAGAGGGTGTCCGCGATGTCTTCGGCTATCCCGGCGGCGCGATTCTTCCGGCCTACGATGCGCTGCGGAAGTTTCCTATCCGCCATATTCTGGTGCGTCACGAACAGGGCGCCGCACACATGGCCGACGGGTATGCGCGAGCATCCGGACGGGTAGGCGTGGCGGTTGCCACATCCGGACCGGGCGCAACGAATCTGGTCACCGGGATTGCCACGGCGATGCTCGATTCCATTCCCATTGTCTGCATCACTGGGCAGGTCTCGAGCAAGGTGCTCGGTACCGATGCATTTCAGGAAGTCGATATCACGGGAATCACTCTTCCTGTCACCAAGCACAACTATCTGGTCAGCCGCACGGAAGATCTCGCACCCGCCTTGCGCGAAGCATTCCGAGTGGCCCAGTCGGGGCGCCCCGGCCCGGTGCTGGTCGACATAACAAAGGATGCGCAGCAGAACTCGGCGCTGTTCGATTTCGCGGGCGCGGCGCCCGCGGCTTACCGCCCGCACCCCATGCTCCGCGCCGACTCCGCATCCATGCGCGCGGCGCTTGAATTGTTGCGTACGGCAAAGCGCCCGGTCCTTCTCGCGGGACATGGCATCCTGCACTCGCGCGCTCTGGACCAGGTTCGCACGCTGGCAGAACGCGCGCAGATTCCTGTGGCTTGCACTTTGCTGGGACTGACAGCATTTCCCGCATCTCACCCGCTCAACCTGGGCATGATGGGAATGCACGGGGAAAGCTGGGTGAATCATGCCATCCAGCAGGCTGATCTGCTGATTGCCTGCGGGATGCGCTTCGACGACCGGGTGACGGGCACGCTGGCTACGTATGCGCCGAAAGCCAAAAAGATCCACATTGAAATTGACCCCGCGGAGATCAACAAGAATGTTCCGATCGATGTCGCATTGATCGGAGACCTGAAGGAAATTCTCGAAACGTTGCTTCCGCTGGTGTCCGAGCGCGACGGATCGGAGTGGCTGCATGCTATCTCAACGATGAAGGGTAGCGCGGCGGTTCGCGATATCCAGCAACTGCCGGACAATGGCCATCTTTACGCTGCGCACGTGATGCATGATCTCTGGCGTGAGACTCACGGCGACGCCATCGTGGTGACCGATGTTGGCCAGCACCAGATGTGGGAAGCGCAGTATTACAAGCACGAGAAGCCGCGTTCGCTGATCACCTCCGGTGGTCTGGGGACGATGGGCTTCGCGCTGCCCGCCGCGATTGGCGCAAAGGTGGCGTGTCCGGACCGTGAGGTATGGGTGGTCGCCGGCGACGGAGGTTTTCAGATGACCAGTCCGGAGTTGGCCACCATCGCGCAGGAAAAGCTCAAGATCAACATTGCCATTGTAAACAACGGATATCTTGGCATGGTGCGGCAATGGCAGGAATTTTTCTACGAAAAAAATTACGAATCCACGCCGCTGCTGAGCCCGGATTTTGTGAAACTGGCGGACGCGCACGGTATTCCTGGCGCGCATGTCACGCAGCGAAGCCAGGTGGTCTCCACGGTCCAGACAGCGCGCGAGCATAAAGGCGCGTTCCTGATCGATTTTCATGTCGAGCAGGAAGATTCCGTTTACCCCATGATTCCCTCGGGCGCAGCCCTGCATGAGATGATCCGCCGGCCGCCTGAAAATCGACTGGTCGAAACCGCAAACGAATCCTAGAAAGCCCGGAAGCCATGCTGCATACCTTTGTCGCACTCGTGGAAGATAAGCCGGGCGTCCTGACGCGCGTCGCTTCCTTATTCCGAAGGCTCAACATCAACATCACGTCGCTCACCGTGGGCAATACGGAGAATGACGGCGTGTCGCGGATGACTATTGTTGCGGAGGCGGCGGAAGACCGGGCGCATCGCATGATGGCTTCGCTGTATAAGCTGGAAAACGTGCTTGAGGTGGATGATGTGGGCCGTCATTCCGCCGTAATCCGGGAACTGGCGCTGCTGAAGGTGGAATGCGATGCCAAGAATCGCGCTGACCTCTTTCAATTGGCGGAGGTCTTTCACGCACGGATTGTGGACCTGGCGCCTGAATCGCTCATGATGGAAATTACCGGAAGCGCCAGCAAGATCGAAGGGCTGGTGCAGATTCTGGTGCAGGCGGGCTATCGAATTCTGGAGATGGCGCGCACCGGACGCATGGCCATGCGCCGCGGGCGGCACACCAGCCGTGTGCTGGCGGCCTTGAGTGATACGAGCTCGACCGGCAGTTCTTCTTCTCCCCCGCAAAAGCCCGCGAACCTTACGGCCGATCAGAAGCAATCGGGCAATTGGAGCGCGGAACAAAATCGCTCTTGAACTTTTTCAGAAACTTACGCTTCACTATTCAAAATCAAATTGGAGGAAACGAGCATGGCGAAGACTTATCACGATGAGGACGCGGACCTGGCACTGATCCGCAAAAAGAAAGTGGCCATTCTCGGTTACGGCTCGCAAGGGCATGCCCATGCGCTCAATCTGAAGGACTCTGGCGTGGAAGTCCGTATTGGGCTTCCGGCAGGCAGCCAGTCCATTGCGCGAGCCGAACGCGCCGGGCTGCAGGTCATGACGACGAGCGATGCAACGCGCTGGGCTGACGTGATTATGCTGCTGGCCCCGGATCAAACGCAGGGAAAAATCTATGCGGAATCGATTGCGCCCAATCTGGCCCCAGGCAAAACGTTGATGTTCGCGCATGGTTTCAACATTCGCTATGGCACGATCCAGCCGCCTGCGGAAGTGGATGTGAGCATGGTCGCGCCGAAGGCGCCCGGGCACCGCGTGCGCGAGGTCTTCGAAGAAGGCGGTGGTACGCCGGCCCTGGTGGCCATTCACCAGGACGCGAGCGGACACGCGCTCGCCCAGGCGCTTTCCTATGCAAAGGGAATTGGCTGTACTCGCGCCGGGGTCTTGGAAACGACGTTCAAGGAAGAGACGGAAACCGATCTCTTCGGCGAGCAGGCTGTCCTTTGCGGAGGCGTCAGCGCGCTGGTAAAAGCCGGGTTTGAGACTTTGACGGAAGCCGGGTATCAGCCGGAGGTCGCCTACTTTGAATGTATGCATGAGCTGAAGCTGATCGTCGATCTGATGTATCGCGGAGGGCTGGCCTACATGCGCCACTCCATTTCCGACACGGCGGAATTTGGAGATTACGTCGCCGGGCCACGCATTGTGACAGATGAAACCCGGAGCGCAATGAAAAAGCTGCTGACGGAAATCCAGGACGGCACGTTTGCCAAACGCTGGCTCAACGAAAATGCCACTGGACGTCCATGGTTCGAGCAGCAGCGCCGGATAGAAGCGGCACATCCGATTGAAGCAACGGGTGCTCCGCTGCGCGCCGCCATGCCTTTCCTGGATCCAGTGACGGTGAGCAACAATGCCGTGCGTCCGGCCGGCCAACCGGCCACAGCAGCGGCTGGCGTTTGAGGTGCGTTCAGGCAGGCTGAGCTTTTGCATGCTCCGCCTGCACCACGCCCTTTAATGTGCCTGTAATGTGCCTGCCCGTGCCGGGGTTATGATCGAGGCTACGCACATGGGAACATTCCTCGAAAACCCAGTCGATTCCGCCCCATTGCCGCCGGGCGTGCTGCAACTACATTCCGATCCTGGCAAGCTGTTGCACGCCTTACGGCGCATTCGGCAGTTGGATGGACTCACGGAAGGGGAATTGCTATGGCTGGTGCGGCACGGACGCGAATTTTCCGCCCCGACCGGCACCCGATTGTTCGCGGACGGCGATCCGGCGACGCACATGACGATTCTGCTGGAAGGCGAGATCCAGGTGCGGCGAAACTTTGGCGGCCAGGGAAGCCTGTTTATCGGCCGCTCTGGACAGTTGACCGGGCTTGTTCCTTTTTCCCGCATGAAGACCCACGGCGGCAACGGATTTGCTACGGAGCCGCTCTGGGGACTGCAGATCCCTAAGTCGTCCTTTCCGGAAATGCTCACGGCGATTCCTTCCATGGCGCAGCGTTGCGTTTCCGTCATGATGGACCGGGTGCGTGAGATGACTCGCCTGGAACAGCAGACGGAAAAGCTTGGAGCACTGGGAAAGCTCGCGGCAAATCTAGCGCATGAGTTGAACAACCCGGCAAGCGCGGCGCAGCGGGCCGCCAGCAATCTGCTGGAAGAACTCCGCAGTTATGGCAGGATCAGCTTTGAAGCGGGACGGCTTTGTCTGACCGCAGAGCAGGAACAGAAGTACAGGGCGTGGGACGCGAAGTTGCGATCCGGAATCGCATCGCGAGCCACACCGAATCCGCTTGCGCTCGGGCCGCTGGAAGAACAGTTGACCCAGTGGCTGGATGCTCATCGGATCGCGGACACGTGGAAAATTGCGCCCGCTCTCGCCGAAGCCGGGATTGAACCTGGCGATCTGGCGCTGCTGGACGGCTTTCTCGATGGACCGGCGCTGAGTGTCGCGATGATGCACCTTGCGTCGTCTCTTCGCGCTGAACGCATGACGGGCGCGGTTCTGGAATCCACCGCGCGCATTTTCGAGTTGATCCGTGCCATTCAGCAATACTCCTACATGGACCAGACTCCCATGCAGGAAGTGGACATCGCCCAGTCGCTGGCGAGCACCTTAAGCATGCTGCAATATCGCATGAAGGACGTGCGAATCATCCGCGAGTTCGACCCGCATCTCCCGCTGGTGAGCGCCAACGGCAGCGAATTGAACCAGGTCTGGATGGCGCTGCTGGAAAACGCGCTGGATGCAATGAACGATCGCGGGACCATCCGTCTGCTGACGCAGCGGTCAGGGGATATGGTTCGCGTGGAGATCTGGGACGATGGGCCCGGGATTCCGCCGGAACTGCATAGCAGAATTTTCGAGCCGTTTTTCACAACGAAATCTCCAGGCGGCGGACTTGGCCTAGGGCTGGATTCTGTTCAACGCATTCTGAGCCGTTTGCGCGGATTTATCGAGGTGCAGTCCAGGCCCGGCGCAACCTGCTTCCAGATAAGAATCCCTATGCAGCAGGCCGGCGCGTACTAAGCTGGTGGCGGATGGAATTGTTCGCACTGCAGCAGCGCGGGTTTCTGGGATCGCGTAGCTAACCTGGTTTTCTGTCCAGCCTACCGACGAACTTTTTGCTTGCGACAGCTACCCTGCGCCGCAACGCACCACATTTTGTGTCCATTCTGTGTTTCCCGCGTGACGTAAATAGTCCGTAATTCGGCCACAGCCTGATCGAGCTCTGCGCAGATGGTCATCCCTTCTATCAAAGATGCTCTGTGCGAAAAATATTGACGCCAGATTTCACTCGACATTATTATTGCTTTGATTTTGGCATTGGTTCCCCGCGAATGCCCAAAAGCCCGTAGTCTCTTCCAATAAAACTGCTCAGGCGTGCGCCGTTCGATGGCTTATGGGTGCCTTGTGCTGGCCAGGTCAGGTCAACTTTGAGAAGGGGCCTTAACTTAACCGAGCAAGCAACCAAGGGGAAATTATGAAAACGCTACTGTGCGCAGTTTGCGCCATTGCCGTCCTGGGAACAACCTGGGCCGCGCAAGGGCAACGTGTACCACAATGGTCCGGCACCGGACAGATACCGCACTGGACCGGTCAGGGACAAGTGCCGCAAAGTTCTCCGCAACAGCAGCTACCACAGGCCTCCATTCCAGCGACGTCAACCATGAGCGTACAGGAGTTCCGCCAAGTCCTTGTGGATCTCGGGGGCTATCTTGACGCCCATAAGAACACGAATCTTCGCCAGCAATTTGAAGCGCTTACAGATCAGCAGTTGGAGCAGGTCCTTCCCTCGGTTCAGGATCCCTACGCGCTGCAGAGAGCTGTCGCGCGACTTAAGGAATACGATATGCGCCACTCCGGGAGACGCGGCCGGCTTAATCCGGATTTTTCCAGAAACTCTGTCCTGGGTGCCGTATCGAGTTATCCAAATTGTTCCAGTGGGTCCATTATCGATAATTCGAGCGGCGCGCAGTGCCTCCCGGCCTACCCTGACCCGAACAACACTGCCTGGCAATCCTTGGTCAACCCGCTTATTACCTTTGGGGCATTCAATCCAACGGACTATCCGGATGTGAGCATGCAGGCATGCTCTTTGACGGTTGAATCCAATCTTTCGATTGTTGTAAGCGCTCTCAACGGCACGGTGACCGTAGCCGCGATTGCTTGCGGGGCGGTTCCACCGCCCGCCAACATCGCTTGTTTCGTCCCTGTGGCAGTAGCAGGAGTCGCGGGTGAGGTATCCCAGGGTCTGCTGAACGATTGCAGTGAGCAGGATGGCTATGTCAACGCTGCCGAGGTCGATGCAGGATTTCACAATACAGTGACGATCTTTAACGCACTGGGCACAGATTTAACCCAGATCAGCAACGACTTTAACACCGTGGATACGCAGATTGCCGGGGTGAGCACACAGATCACCAACGTCAATAATCAGATTACGAACGAGTTTGCTGCTCTGACTGCCACGATCACGATGTTGTTCAATGACCTGTCAACGCAGGTCACAAACTCCACCGATCTAACCAGCGCCGGTCTGAAGCAGGTGATGAAATTGGAGTTGACTCCAGACGGCAAGAGGGCGATCGTTCCCGCTATTCTTACCTGTACCGGTACGAACTGCCCCAATGTTCTGAACAGGTGCCCGGCCGCCGGGTGCTCCTGGAACAACGTGGGGCCCCTGCCATAGTATTGGGCCTTCGATCTTCATAAGCCATTTCCTCGTTGGACAGGGTAAAGGTAATCCGCCGATCCTTTACCCTGCTTTCGTTTGTACGAACTCCCACATCGACGCTTTAGAAGGGAGTCAGGTTCATGCGGATTAGGTGCCGTCCCGGTTGGCTGCCTGCCGTCTGCTTTACTGCAGGCTTGCAGCTTGCCGCGTTCGCTCAGAGTGGCGCTCCACCGGCTTGGACACGTACCACGATCACCCAAGTCAAGCCCTCTATGCGGCCCCAGTATGAGAAAGATCTTAAGCAGGAGATGGTCGCTTACAAGAAAGCGGGCACGCCCTGGTTCGTGACGCTGCAGACGTTCGCCGGAGAGACGACGGAATACACCACTATCGTGCCGGTGATGAAGTTTGCCGATCTGGAGGGTCCAGCGGTTCCCGCGAGGGTGCTGGGCCAGCATCGATGGAGGGTTTTATCGAAGAGGATTGCTCGGTGCTACAGCAGCCAGAGAGTCGAGTATGCGACGCCGCTGACGGCCCTGCGAATGGACGAAAAGGGACAGGCGATTGGTCCCTATTGGATAGAGACTAAGAGCCAGCCGGTGCCGGGAAAAACGGAAGACTATGTAAATTGGCTGAGGAACGAATACGGTCCTGCGATGGAAAAAGGTGGGGTAATGGGTTTCAGTGCTTCGATCGCGGTCTTCGGATCTCCGGGCCGCGAGATTGTCACAATGCGGATGCTCAAGGACCTGGCGGAGATCGATCAGGGATCCATTTTGACCCGCGCTCTGGGGCGCGATCAAGCAAGCGCGGTGAGCAGTCGGGGAGCTAAACTGGTAAGCTTGACCTCCACGCGAATCCTTTACGTGCGCAGCGATCTGAGTTATTGAAGGAAGCGCTGGCGCTGCTTGATTCCGGGTGCGCCCGGTAGTCTTTTTCCAATCCAGGAATGAGCCTGAAGGGTGAGTTTGAGGCGGGCAGCGCGGACGGCTCCTTTTCGGGATGATTTCATAGATTGCTCGTGGTCGTCGCGGCGGTGGGAATGTGGGAATCGGTTTTATCGATTTCCAAGGTT
>DAHVZT010000115.1 GCA_027323885.1 Acidobacteriaceae bacterium | reverse complement strand
TCTTCCTTCTCCGGCAGACCTGTCGTCGGGCGAGATTCCGATCGCTCCAAGTCCATTCGATATGTGCTTCATGCTCGGCGGCACGGATGAAATCGGACGGCAACTGTCCTCGTCGGAAGACCTTTACCAGCGCACTGCGGACGCCGGGCGCGTAGCTGGTACGTGACATCCTGATGGCAGGCCAGGCAGAGGGTGCGAATGTTCGTCTGGTCGCACTCTCCGCCGCCTTCGCATACCGGGAGAATGTGGTCGGCATCCCAAAGGCTTTTGCGGGTGATGGATTTCAGGCCCCAATAGGCCAGCATCAGCTTACGGCTGGCCCCGCGAGAACGCTTCAATCTTCGAAATGCCTCCACGCAGTCGATGTGACAGATGGCGCAGATGCCGCGATCGCGCGCAAATACCTGTTGCCGGAGATAGCCGGGGTTGGTGCGCAAACGCCATTCATTCACACACCATGCGGAGCAGAAAGTAAATCGGCCACGAGGAACTTCCAGAGAGCACCAGCGGCAGAGAGCGCGGCCGCTTTCGCCTCGCGGCATCTGCTGCCGAACCGCCTGACCGCCCGGCATGATTCGTTGCGTGCTCATGCGAAAGGAATCTCCTGCCGTTGCAGGCCCGTGTGCATGCGGAGCAGCGGCAGTCTTCACTTTGCCGTCTGCAACAAAAAGGATCAAGACCTGATGCGGGACGGATCAGATTTATCAACGTTTATCAACGGCAGCGGCAAGGACCAGCCCGCGGCACGAAGCTGCCATTGCGTGGGGATCTCCTCAACGGATTGCGACCGCGTGGATGTAGTGCAGCCAGAATGGAGGAAACCAGCCCGGCTGCTGGGCCTGGCTTTGATGATCGCCGACCTCGCATTCCAGGTGTATGGGATTGGGGATCGGCGAGGAAAACATGAAGTCCAGCCAATCGCCTTCCGAGCCACTCCCATTGCCGCCGCTGCTGCGTGACTCGCGGATATTTTTCATCCATCGGCCGATCAGCATTGTCTCCAGCTTGCTTTCCATTTCCTGCTGGGCCGAAAGCACCTGAGCCATCGCGGAGGCGGGCGTCATCTCCCCGGACATAAACTGAAACGAAAGCAGCGAGGGAAGAGCGAAAGTCCGCTGCAACAGGATGTCTCGAGCGGCATCGATCAGGTCGCGGTCCACCCGGGCATTCTCCACGCAATCGGTGGGGATGGGGCTTTCCGATCCGAGGTCCGGAGCGGTTTCCTGCAGGCGTTCCGGAGAGCGCAGCGGCTGAATGTCCACGAGAACGCGTTCCAGCGCCGCTGGCAAGGATCGGATGAGGCGGTAAGGGCTGCACGGTAGGTTCGCTGGCGGGCGGCGCGAGCGCGAGCTGCTCTTCGGGCTTCCACAGCAGGTAACAGGCAGCTGCGGAAACAGTCATCAAGAGAATGCTGAGGGCAGAGTACGCAGGCTTCGGCTTGGCTTCCACTGCGGGCAACGTCGTTCCGCGGAGGCTCAATTTCTTTGGCCGCGCCGTCTCGCGCTTTAGATATTTCAGGCAATCCAGCCAGCTCTCCACGTCTGGACTGTGCGAGGCGAGCGCATCGAGCAAATCGGGAACATAATTGCGCACGTACTGGCCGACCAGGTCCAGACCTTCCGGAGTGAAAGGATCCACATTGGCCTGACTGTCGAAGTCCGGAATTTTCTCCCGGACTAGATTGGCGAGCGTGTTCGCGCTCATCTCACGGCCGGTAAAGCATTGGGCAATCAATTCGCGGGCGGCCAGAAATAGAGCACATTTCCCAGCTTCCGTATGTCCTTTCAGCTTGTAGGCCTCGATGCCTACAGCCCAGGCATTTTTGTTGATCGCAATCTGGGAAATCATGGGCAGAGACGCGTCCGCGTCCGCCTTGAGGAGAAGAACAGTGAACCTTTCCAGAATGGCCGCCGTATCGTCCGCATCAAGATTGCTGCCGCGCCAGACGGGCAGCACGTGAAACAACGTTACCGACTCGTTTCCTCCAAAGTCGGCGAACAGCCTTTGCTGGGTCTCCTCCAGATCGTCGAGTCTTTCCTGTTTCAACAGCAGGACCCAGAAAATGCGATTGAGAAAGGGAGTGCGCTCGAGCGATATTTCCACGTGGCGGCGCGCCGCCCGGATCCAGTCCTGATTTTCCGACAAGCACACGATGAGGGTGCGGAACTCCTGCATCCGGTAGTTCTTAGGGACGTATCCCTGCCGTATAAGCTCGCCAAGCATTTTTGCCGACCGCAGCTCACCAACCGCGGTGGGAATGATCTGCTGGAGCTCATCCTCATCCTCAACATCCGCGAAGTAGAAGGCGCGACGTTCGTCCTCACTGATCCAGCGGAGAATTTGATTCTTAAGCTGCTCGGCACCTGAACCGCATAGCAGTACTAATGTAGGCTGCAGGATCAAGATCTACTCTCCAGCCCGCATATATTGCGGCACGCCAAGCGATCTAAGGTAGGACATCATTTCACTCCGTACTTCCGAGAGCTGGCGTTCGTACTCGCCCATGTCGCGAGCTTCGTTGCGGGGATAGTTTTTTTCTACCTGCTCGTGGATGAAGTCGGCCCATCCCCGATTCCCGCCCAGCTCCAGGATCATCTTGTCGCGTTTTTTTTCAATGATCTCCTGAAAGTCCGGATCGATCATCCGCATTCTGGCATGAAGGTGGCGTTCCACCGGATCGGCGATCTGGGTGCGCAAGGGCTTCCCGTTGAACTCCAGGTCCTGGCCAAAGTCCCTGAGGAGGCCAAGGATGCTGGCCAGTCCAAACCACTTGCATTGCTCCTCGTTCTCATCGTCGCCCGCAATGCTGCGGCGCTTGTGGGTCGGCAGGTCGAGGAACATTTTTTCCACCGGGTCCTTGCGTTTGGCTTCATAGGCCTGCCGCATCAGCTGCACCTCATGAATGTCGGCAAGTCCGAACCGGCCAATGACGCGCATGAAGGAGAGAACGGAATCGTCCACCGAGTCGCTGATGTTGCAGATCGGCGAGGATTCGGATCCCTTCCATTCATCGAAGACCTGCTGCAGTTGCCGCCGCAGCTCAGGGTCGCGCGGGGCAAAGAGATTGTTGGTGGTGGCCTGATGGCGGCGCGGTCCGTTCTGCAGGTTCAAATTCGACCAGGCTTGCAGCAGACCGTTGTGCAGCAGTCCGTCGTCGAGTAGCTGGGAACGTGTAATCTGCTCGGAAACGTACTGCGACGTCTCCTGATAAAGTCTGTCGATGTAGCGGTCCGCCTGGAATTTCCAGTTATCATCCACTACGTCCTGCAGGGAGAACTTCGCCCGATAGCGCTGCAGCAGGCCAACTCTGTCCAACTGGTATTGATCGGGGGGAATGTTGGCGGCGCCAATTCCCGTATTCGCAAAATTTGCGCTGCGCACCCCGGCCCGCCGGTTCGCCAGGAACTGTTCCGCTTTGCCTTGCAGTTCGGTTGCGAGAAACGTGCTGTTTGCCATCAGCGCTCCCAGCGCCGTCGCTTCATCGCTGAAGCGGGCTCGCAGCTTCCCGACGAGCGAGCGTACCTGGCCGCGAAGTTCGCTCGCGATTTGCGATTGCACCGCGAGCGGCAGCTCGTTGCGGAAGCTGGCCATGCGCTCCGATGCCGATTTGCCACCGAGGAACTTCTCTTCGCGGTAGGTCTTCAGGACCTCAGCTTCCGTCAGTGCCGCTGGAACCACGGACGCAGTGTCGAGAACCTGCTGAAGCTGAACCAGGACCGTTTTGCAGATTTCGAGCTGGCTGGCGAGCACTCCCTTGTCGAGAGCCATCTGCCGTTTACGCTCTCCGAGGATCTCTTTCTCGATGGAGTCTACGATGGACGTGATCTCCGCGGTTGCCTGCTGGACGACACGGGGTCTGATGCTCATCCATATTTCGTATTCCTTGGTGATGTTGTCCGTGGTCTGGCGCTGGCCGCCCCCTTCGCCGTGGAGAAACACCTCCGAATGCATCAGAGCTTCAATCTGTCGCAGCGACGCTAGAGATTCCAGGTTGCGCAGCTCGGAAATTCTGGTCCCACTTAATATCTCTTTGGCCCTGGTGTCATATCCAGGCTGAATTGGCGAAAAGATGTCTTCCAGCAGTTCTCGCCCGATGTGGAGCACGTATTTTTCTACATATCGCGCCTTGGGCAGTGGCACTGAGAACGAGCCAAAGGACGCATAGCTCAAACGGGCGTTGGTCACGTGGTAGTCCACAATGTGTTCCTGGATCTGCGGAAAAGCTACTGCGGAAAATAGAAATTCCGCAGTGCGCTGGTAAAGGTCTTCCGACGAGGACAGTTGCCGTCCGATTTCATCCGTGCCGCCGAGCATGAAGCACATATCGAATGGACTTGGAGCGATCGGAATCTCGCCCGACGACAGGTCTGCCGGAGAAGGAAGA
>DAHVZT010000099.1 GCA_027323885.1 Acidobacteriaceae bacterium | reverse complement strand
AATCACGCGGGGCATCCGGACACTCCGCTTCTCCACGTACCGATGCCTCTGGAAAAAAAGAGAGTAAGCAGGCCTCGAAACCAGCCGCTGCAGCCCAAAAGGTCAAATCCTCCCACGGCAAAGCCGCGGCATCGAGCTCTCGTTCTGTCGCCAGCGCAAAGTCGAAGGCGGTTGCGCGCCGGACCGGAGCCGACACAAAGTCCGCATCGAAGCCTAACGCCAAAGCTCCGGCAAACGGCGACAAAAAGAAGCCGGACGCGAAATCAAAGCAGGCGTCACATTCCAGGACCGAAGCAAAAAAGAAAAAGCTCAGGAAATAGCTTTTTGCTTCTTGCGGATGGCCTGCGGCTGCATCTTTTTCGAAGTTGCCGCTCTCTCCTGGCTGCCTCGTTTATTTCGGCGCAGGATAAACCTTGCTCTGGTTGGTGCGCGCGTTATAAACCACCAGCTTGCCGTCCGGATAGGCGGATAGCCGGATGTAATTGCCACGGTCGGTGCCCTTAGGGTTAGCAATATACTGCGCGGGAACATTGTGCCGCGCCCCGCCTTCCGCAGAATAGTGGATCTGCCAAAGGTTCTTCAGCCGGGGAGATTTTTCGATGATGTCCCACGCCGAAGGCGAGCCGCCCTTGTTCTCTCCATTGTCCATAATGGCCACCCGTGGGGCGATCCCATCCACAAATGCGGGGCTGCCGCTATGGTTCCAGCCATGGTGCGACACCACATAAACGTCGACCCTGCCAATCTTGTTGACCGGACACATTAGCTGCATCTCCTTGTCCCATGTCAGGTCGCCAAGATCGACCAGCCGGAAATTTCCATACTGCATGACAAAACCCACAGAGCGGGCATTCTCCGTCTGGTCGGCAGGATGGGTGGGAGAAGTTTTGCAATATTCGTTCGGCTGGCCCGCGCCTGGCAGGGGATTCGAAATCAACTCCCCGTCCGCGCTGACGATTGTTGTAGTCAGCCCCACAAGGGGAATTTTTTCTCCGGGTTTTGCGAGGATGCGCTGGGCGTGGGTTTGCGCCAGCACTGCCTGATACGCCTCCCATCCTGATTGTGTAGCTGCGTCGGAAGACTCTCGATTGGGGCCGTGATCGATGAATGTCCCAACATGAATCCGGTTCACGAGATTTGGCACGCCGCCCACGTGATCCTGGTGGAAATGAGTGATCAAAACGTAGTCAATATGGTCGATCCCGGCGAGCTTCGCAACTGTCGCAATGCGGTCGGCGTCGCGGCCCCCGTGTGCCGGCCATCCCGTATCGACCAGCAGTGACTGATGCGAGGGAGTGAGAAAAAGCGTGGATTGGCCGCCCTCCACATCGATAAAGTAAACGGTAAGCGGCTTGCCCGCGGGAGATTGTTGCCTCGGGCCATGAGCGGTTTGCGCGAGTACTGGCAATCCGACACACAGCGCAAAGCAGCAGGCCACCAGAAATCCCAGCGAATAGGCGTTTCTTTTCCAGATCATCCGGCTAAGCTCCTATGTACGATTCTTGTTCGTCGGCATGGCGCGCATCGCGCCTGTAGAAATTCCGCCGTCCACCAGTAGCGTCTGACCGGTCACGTAGCGGCTCTCCTCCGAGGCCAGAAACACGATCGCCCCATCCAGGTCGTGGGGTGCTCCGGGCCGCTTGAGCGGGATGCGGTCGCACAGACTCTGCACCCACTGCGGATCCTCATAGAGGACCTTGTTCTGCTCCGTCCGGAACCAACCCGGCGCAAGACAATTGACCGTAATGCCATCCTTGCCCCACTCATCGGCCAGACTCATCGTCAACTGGCGAATTCCGCCCCGGCTCGCCGTGTACGGCGCAAGACCGGCGTACCCGAACACGCTCGTCACAGAGCCGATGTTGATAATGCGCCCATAGCCGCGCTCCATCATGTGCCGGGCCGCAGCTTGCGCGACAAAAAAGCTGCCGCGAAGGTTGGTGTCGAGCACCTGATTCCAGTCCTGCCAGGAAACATCGAGCGCAGGCTTACGCACGTTGCACCCGGCATTGTTGACCAAAATGTCGATGTGTCCGCAGATCGATATTGCCTGCTCGAACATTTGCGCGATGCTGTCCGCGTCCCGCACGTCCAGCTCGAGCGCGATTGCTTTGCGGCCCGTCCCTTCAATTTCCTGCTGAAATTCGTGCAGGTGATCGCGTTTGCGGCTGGTCAGGACCAGGTCGGCGCCGTGGCGCGCCAGAGCACGGGCAAAATATTGTCCTAATCCGCGGCTTGCCCCGGTGACCAGCGCAACACGGCCGGTCAGGTCAAACATGCGTTCGTTCTCCTGCGCTGCCGTCATCGCGAGGACTCCGGTGTCAGCACCACCTTCATCAGGTTGGCTTCGCGGGCATGCAGCCGCTCAAACCAGCGGGCGCCTTCCGATAGTGGAGAGACAGCGGAAATCATCGGCGAGACATCGATGGCTCCGCTCGCCAGCAGCGCGATGGCCTCAGGGTATTCTCCTGCGGAAGCACACGAACCCTGCAATCGAAGCTGCCTCGTCACGACAGTTTGCAGCGGCAGGGGGACCTCGGGGGCAAGATTCCCGACCAGCGTAATGGTCGCTCCTTTGCGTGCGGACTGGATGGCGGTGCGAATGGCTGGCGCGTTCCCGACGGCCTCCAACACCGTATCTGCGCCATAGCCGCCGGTCAGGCTACGCACCTGCGCGGGAACGTCTTCCTTCCCAGCGTGAATGACGCGATTGGCGCCAAGGCGTGTTGCCAATTCCAGGCGTCCGGCATCGACATCCGTCACGATGATCGGACCGCAGCCAGCCACACGAAGCGCCTGCAAAATCAGCAGGCCAATCATGCCCGCGCCTACGACCAGCGCGGTACTCCCCTGCTCTGGCTGGGTCAACTTCACGGCGTGCAATGCGACGGAAACCGCCTCAATCATCGCAGACTCGGGAAATCCAAGCGCATCCGGCAATCGGTAGAGAATGCGCGATGGCACGGCAACATACTCCGCAAAGGCTCCGTTGCGGCGATAGTCGCCGCACGAGACGCCGAGAACCTGACGGTTGTCGCAGAGATTGGCGGCGCCGGATCTGCAAAAGCGACACAGACCGCAATAGATGGTGGAGTCGAATGTGACGCGCTCACCCACGGCGTACTCGGAGACGGCTGCGCCGGCCTGCGCAATGACACCGGCGGCCTCATGTCCCATGACCAGCGGAGGAATCCGCCGGCCAGTGGATCCGTCGAAACCATGCACATCGCTGCCGCATATGCCGCAGGCCGCTACCCGAATCAGCACCTCATCGGGAGCGATGGTCGGGATGGGGAGATCTACTAGCTGGAGATTGCGATAATCCGTGAGTTGCAGGGCTTGCATGGCTCCTCCGGGCAAAGCCCATCATAACCGATTACGAACCGGCCAATTCAGCGGCAGACACAATGAAAGTTTAACCACAGAAGAATCTGCGACAATCGAAATTTCATGCCTATTGCTCTGGCCCAAACCGCAACGTGGGTGCTCTGCGTCACGGTTTTCTTGCTCATTCTGTGGCGTCCGCGCAACATTCCCGAATATGTCTGGGCCATGGCGGGTGCGATTTTGCTTGTGCTGTTCCGGCTGCTCTCTCCGGGTGCCGCGTGGTATGCCGTTCGCGCCGGTACGGACGTCTACCTCTTTCTTGCCGGCATGATGTTGCTGGCGGAACTGGCGAGGCAGCACGGAGTCTTCGACTGGTTGGCGGCGATTGCCATGCACCGTGCGCAAGGCTCGCAGATTCGCCTGTTCACGCTTGTGTACAGCATTGGCGTTCTGGTCACCACATTGCTTTCAAACGACGCGACGGCGGTCCTGCTGACCCCTGCCGTTCTGGCTGTGGTTCGCCGCTCCAGAAGCTCTCCACTTCCCTATTTGCTTGCATGCGCTTTCATCGCCAACGCCGCCAGCTTTGTGCTGCCAATCTCGAACCCGGCAAACCTGGTAGTCTTCGACGCCCATCTGCCGCCCCTGGGCCGCTGGTTAGCGATGTTCGGCCTTCCATCTCTGGTGTCAATCCTGGTCACGTATGCGCTGCTTTTTTGGCATAGCCGCACAGACCTGCGGACGCCCATGAACGATGGCGTGGAGAGTTCCCCACTGAGCCGAGTGGGCCGCCGCGCCGCGCTGGGAGTGCTCCTGGCGTCCGGGGCATTGCTGGTCACCTCTGCGATGGGTGGGCCGATAGGGCCGGCTACATTGGTCGCGTCCGTAGTGGCGATGTTGTTCGTAGCGCGCGATAACGTGCGGATCATGACAGGAGCGCTCCGGCAGATCTCCTGGGGCGTGCTGCCGCTGGTCGCCGGACTGTTCGTGATCGTGGAGGCGCTGAAAGGCGCCGGTGCGCTGGCGTGGACCGCGACGGCCCTGCAGGCCGCGGCGCGGTGGCACCCGGCTGCGAGCCTGACGGCTGTCGCGTTTGGTATCGGAATCGCTTCGAACGCGATCAACAATCTGCCCATGGGTCTGGTTGGCTCCTCTGCAGTGAGAGTCGCTCACGCCAGCGCAGTCATGCATGGGGCGGTACTGCTCGGCATCGATCTTGGCCCCAATCTCTCCGTCACAGGCTCTCTTGCGACCATCCTGTGGCTGATCGCATTGAGGCGCGAAGGCATTCAGGTGACCGGATGGCAATTTCTTCGGGTCGGAATTCTGGTGATGCCTCCCGCGCTGCTGCTGGCCGTGCTCGCTTTGCGATTCGCCGGGTGAGGAATTTCTAAGATTGAATGGCAAATCTCGGATTGCTCCGCGATCACCGCTGGCTCATGGACGCCGGAAGAACCTTAAATAGAAGGATGCGAACACCAGGACGATGCCAAGATTTACCGTCAGCCGCTCCCAGAAGCGGTTCCTGAAAAACGCGAAATCCACACCGAGGATGACGGCCGCCATCGTCACCGCGTAAAGCACTGCAAGTACGTGCGGTTTCACTGCAGCGCCTCCTCTGACCAGCCGGAAGACTGTATCGACGCGCCCTCGCTCGCCCAGCGGTCTAGCGATGTTTTCCGCCCAGATCGATACGGCTTGGAGCGGCAAGCTTTACATCGTGCTGTTTGGTGGAAACCTGCAGGCGCTTCAGGCCGTAACCATTCGTGTCCACCGTCAGCAGGTACTGTGTTTCCAGCGCCTGTTTGAATTTTCTCAGAAACGGGTCGAAAGACACCGGACTGATGAGATCTTCCGTGTACGAGGTGCCGCCGGTCTCATCCGAAACGCGCAACAGATAGCTCTGCCCATACAGCGTGCTCAAGTCGTTGGCGCCGCCCGCTCCACGATTGCGGAAATAAATGGAGTAGACCAGCATGTGGGCGCGTTGACAGTCTGCGATTGCAGCAGCTACGTAGGGATCCTCCAGGTCGGAGGACCTGTAGTAGGGATCTTCCCCGTTGGTAATCATAAAGACAACGCGGCGATTGGTTTTTCTTTGCGAAGGCCAGTTCTTTGCAAGACTGGACAGCACCAGATAGGGACTGCCGCTGATCGCCGGTATGCCGGTAGTCAAACGCAGGGACTTGGCCGCGAGTTCGTGATCGGCCGTCATGGATTGGGCCATGTTCGCGCTGCCATTCCCCATGTACGCGACTGCCACCTCCGTGCTTGCCGGGAGCGTGGTAATAAATTTCTTCAGGGATGGAATCTGCAGCCCGAATTTCGAGCGGGCGGAATCGTCAATGAGGATCACCAGTTGCATGGCTGCGTCAGGGCCCCGCAGCGGCAGCCATCCATCCACCTTGGCCGGCTTGTTTTCCACACGCACATTCAAGTCGCTGGCGGAAACGTCTGGCGGACGTGTCGAGCCTTTCCATAGAGCGCTCACCACAGCCGACGCCGGTGGAGTGATTTCGGTGCGATTCGGCGCCTGGCCTTTGGCCTGACTCGTCACGAAGCACCCGGTCCCCAGCAACAAAGCCGCGCACACAGCCGCATTCACTTTCATAATCGGTCTCCTTGCCTGCAACTGCTGAAATTCTGGTACCTGTCGTGAGTTCCACGAAACTGCCGACTGTCATTGGACATGCCGGGGATTCACGCGGGAAGCATTCCTCTTATTTCCATGTGGATGCTATCAACGCACGCAGCGTTTCAGCGCTGACGATTTCAACCTGCGAGAGGCCAGAAAGCTGCCCGCCTGGTTCATGCATATCGCCGGCGGTGCCATTCCCATGCGCTGGCGACAATTTCGTCCAGCCCGGGATATGCAGGGCGCCAGCCCAACTCCCGAGCAATCTTGTCCGAGCTGGCAACCAGTATGGCCGGATCTCCGGGACGGCGAGGGGCTTCCTCCACCGGAATGAGGTGGCCCGTCACGCGCCGCGCGGACTCCACAACCTGCCGCACTGAGAATCCTCGACCGTTCCCCAGGTTGTAGATCATTCGGCTTTGTTGCTCCAGGGCATGCAATGCGAGAATGTGCGCCTCCGCAAGATCACGCACGTGGATGTAGTCCCGCACGCACGTTCCGTCCGGAGTCGGATAATCGCTGCCATAGATCCGAACTGAATTTCGGCGGCCGAGGGCCACATCCAGAATCAGCGGGATCAGGTGCGACTCGGGCTCATGTTCCTCTCCACGGCCTGCGACCGCGCCTGCCACATTGAAATAGCGCAGGCTGGCATAGCGCATGCCATGGATGCGGTGAAGCCAAACCAGCATCTGCTCCACCAGAAGCTTGGATTCCCCGTATGGATTGGTGGGGCGCAGCGCGGCATCCTCTGTAATCGGCGTGCTGTCCGGCTCACCATAAACGGCCGCCGTCGACGAGAAGACCAGACGGTTGACCCCGGCCGCCAGCATCGCCTGCAGAAGGGAAAGAGTGGAAGCAGTGTTGTTGCTGAAGTATTTTTCCGGGTGCTGCATACTCTCACCCGCTTCAATCAGCGCGGCAAAATGCAGGACAGCTTCGATCTTCCGGTCCCGCAAAAGCTGCTCCATGGCTCTGCGGTCGCTGATATCTCCCTCAATAAAATCAGCCCCTTCCGGCACAGCGGACCGGCGCGCGTGGCATAGGTTGTCGCAGATGTGCACCCTCTGGCCGGCGGACATCATCACGCCAGCCACTGTTCCTCCGATGTACCCTGCTCCACCTGTGATCAGTACGTTCAACAGCGTTCCTCCAGTTTTTCTGTGCTCCACTTCCATGCGGCAAGGTGAATTGCCGCGGGAAAAATCCCTCGGGCGAGCCTGGGCCTGCGGAATCGCCGCTGGCGGACTCTCCGCGGAGCGGAATCCGCGAAACCCATTATTTACCAGATGATATCGCTATTAAGGATGGCTGCCCGGATGCGGCGGCACAGGTGAATTTTGGAGAGACAAAAGAATTCCCACAATCGGAAAAGAATTCCATTTCAAATTGCTGAAGTTGTGGCATACTCAGTGGCAAACATACCCAAAGAGATGGAAGCAGTGGAGTGATCCACTGATCCTGAGATATTGGACGACGCGGTCGGGAAGAAGGCTGATTTCTCTTCCCGGGGTCTGTGAATGCTGTACTCCTCCGGGACGAGCGGCATCTAATACAGACAACCGCTCGAAGTGCTGAATATTTGTTGTATTTTCTTTTGCAAATCGTTTGTTTTCCACTACGCTAAGGTGACACACTAGTTAAAAAACACGGATATGGAACCGGACACCATTTTACATGGATTGTAGCCAGGGACTGTCGGCCTGTATTGCAGGCCAGGACGTGTTCCAGCAGCGATTATGTATTTTTCGGCAGTTTTGAGCGTTCTGAGGGAAATGCGGTATGACGACTTTCGCAACAAAAGAATATTCGACACGATCTGACTCTGGAATTCCCACGCGCGATCCGGCGCATCGCGAGCGCAGGACTTCCTCTCGGGAATTCGCCACCTTCGGCCTGCTTCCGGAACCGGAAGGCCGCAACAAATCGTTCGCGGTCAGCCTGATCATCAACGCGTCCATCGTGGCGCTGATTTTGATCTTGTCGGTCGTCATGGTCCATCACCAGATCGTCGAGAAGAAGCAGGAGGCGCTGCTTCTTATGCCGATCACGCCGGTGAAACCGGTGCCGCCGCCTGTCGTGCGGCCCCACGTGACCATTACTCCGCCCACTCCTGACCTGCTGAACCGCATCAGCCCCAAGTTTACCTACAGGCCGACGCCAACGGAGACGCAGCCCAGGCCGGCGCGCGTTCACATGAACAATCTGAGCGCGCCGGTGCTCCCACCCTACCGGCCGGAAAACGTGGCTCTGCCGCCTCAACCGAAGGTAGGTACATTCGCCACAAACATCCCTACTGCCGTTGCCAACAATATGGGAAAGACCAGCCCGAAAACGGGGGGCTTCGGGGATCCGCAGGGGGTCCATGCTAACCCGAATGCCAACAAGCCCGCCACAGTGGCCGCAGTCGGCAGCTTTTCCAGTGCGATCGGCACGGAGACCGGAGCTGGAGCTGCGCGCAAAGGTAAAGTCGGCGGTGTGGATTTCGGTTCCGGTTACGCCCACGGTGTTCCGGGCGGCGGCGGACAGGGTAAAGTCGCTACCGTCGGATTCTCCAGCGGATTGAGCGGCGGAACCGGTCACGGGCCGAGTGGCACCGTGAAGCAGGGCGCTTTCAAAGACAATGCGGTCACCACGAGCGCTCCTAAAACGGCAATCGCCAGCACGGCAAACGTGACCACCGTGCAGGTCATCTCGCATCCAAGGCCGGAGTACACCCCGGAAGCAAAGCAGCTGAAAATTCAAGGTGAGGTCGTGCTGGAAGTGCGCTTTTCCGCCGATGGACAGGTCCATGTCATCCGCGTAGTGCGGGGATTGGGTCATGGGCTGGATCAACAGGCCATCCGTGCAGCGGAGCATACGCAATTCAAACCTGCAACACGCGATGGTAAACCCGTCGACATTACCACATATTATCGAATCGACTTCCAGCTTGCGTAATTGTGAAGAACATCAACAAAACTTAGGTAACATAAGGACCAATGATGCGACTCGTAAAGATGACCCCCAATTTTTTACGGAACAGGGGATGGGCCGTTCTGCTGCTACTGCCCATTGCTCTTCCTGCCTCGGCCCGGCATAAAAAAACTGCCACGCCTGGAGCCAAGCTGACGCCTCAGATGGTCAAGCTGATCGATCAGGCTTCCGGGCATGAGAAGGTAGTGCTTGCCACACTCCAGCAGCGTGCTCCTGTGGTGGAAACCTATATCCAGGATTTCAAACCGGATACCCAGCTCAGTGCGGTTCCCATCAATGACCATTACTTCCTTGGCCGGGTCGACTTCGGTCGTGTCATTCAAGACAATCGCTATGAACAGGCAAAGAAGAACGATAAGAAGATGCTGAAGGGTTCCGTGACGTTCGTCAACGGACTTACCAAAGCATTCAAAATCGAGTTTGTCGCGCAGGGTTTCGTACAAATGTTGCTGCTGGATGCCAATCACTTCGATCGGCAGCATTACAACTTTACGTTCGTCCGCCGTGAATTCATCGGAGATGTTCGCACCGACCTGTTTGACGTTCAGCCGAAACCCGGCTCTGGTCCCGGTCGATTCATAGGCCGCGTATGGATTGAAGACATCGGCGGCAATATTGTGCGCTTCAGCGGTACCTACACCAGTAAAAACGGGCGCCACATCTATTACCACTTCGACAGCTGGCGCACGAACGTGCAAAAGGGACTCTGGTTGCCCACCGCCGTTTACGCCGAAGAACATGGTCCGGGCGATGTGCCGGATCAGGCGGAATTCTTCCGCGCGCAGACCTGGATCTGGGGCTATTCCCTGCGTCAGCCCGTTTCCAACAGCGACAACGCCACGGTAAAAATCGACGCTGTGAACGACAACAGCGAGAGCGCCCAGGATGTCAGTCCTCTGCAGGCGTCCCGCATGTGGTCGCAGCAAGCGGAATCCAACATTCTGGATCGGCTTCTGCAGGCAGGTCTGCTGGCGGCTCCGAGCAGCTTCGACAAGGTCCTGGAGCAGGTCACCAACAACCTGATCGTAACCAACAATCTTACCTTGCCGGAACCGGTCCATTGCCGTGTTCTTCTGACCACGCCACTGGAATCTCTGAACATTGGAAACACAATCGTGCTGAGCAAGGGACTGATCGATACTCTTCCCTACGAAGAAGATCTGGCTTCCGTGCTCTCCTTCCAACTGGCGCATCTCGTCCTCGGGCACAAGGTGGATACGGAGTTCGCCTTTCCCGACAACCTTATGTTTGCCGACCAGGCGACGATTCGCCGCGTTCCGCTGCATCATAGTGACGCGGAAAATGCGGCGGCGGCGAAAAAAGCGCTCCAATTGCTCAACGATTCGCCCTACAAAGACAAACTTGCCAACGCCGGGCTATATTTCAAAATGCTTCAGGCGCGCGGCAAAACCCTGCCTTCTCTCATGCAGCCACAGCTTGGTGATTCCCTGTTCACCTCAGCAACGGACGATCAGGTCTGGCTCTCTGCTCTGGAGGCGAAAGCTCCCAGGCTCAACATGGAAGACATCCGGCAGATTGCTGCACTTCCCCTGGGCAGCCATCTCCGGGTAGATTCCTGGAACGATTCGGTCGAGCAACTGAATTCCAAACCTGTTGCTGTACTTAGCCCTAGCGACAAAATGGCATTCGAATTGACACCGGTGTTTTTCCGGCTCCGTCACTTCGGTGAAGCGGCTCCGATTCCGGCCTCCACTGGAGCAGCCTCCCCGGCCAATGGGACATCCAACACGGGAGAGTCACAAGGGGCCGGGCGATAAGACGATAATAAGAGCAAGAGTTGAAACGCGGGAGCAGGTACCGTCCGGTACCTGCTCTGAATTGTTGGCACAAGAGCAAAAGCTTAAGTGCTTCTCTTGTTAGGGGAGGTTTCAAAGGTGGCTAGAAAATTTTTAGGTGGACTTGTTTTTCTTCTCTTCCCAATCATCCTGCAGGGGCAGGCGGTCTCTCCCGTTACGCCAAAAGTGGCTAGTGTCGGGATCGGCGGATATTTTTCCTATGGGCAAACAGATTACGGGCAATATCATTCCTTCGGCCCTGGGGCTTATGGAGATTTCAATTACGAACTGCGGCATGGGATCGGAGTGGGTGCGGAAGCGGAAGCTCGCTTTCTGAATTTCCACAAAAAATCCGGGGTATACGAACAGAATTTTCTGATCGGTCCGCGCTTGACGTATGAACTCGGAAGCCGGTGGATTCCATATGGAAAGTTCCTCGCCGGTGGCAGCCGCTTCCACTATCCTCCCTTTATTTCCAACAAGGTCTACGATTACACGACGTTTGCGTATGGAGGTGGGATGGATTTGAAGCTTGATCGGCACTTCACCTTGCGTCCCGTCGACTTTGAGTATCAGCATTGGGATTTTCCCCCAACCGGCCTGACCCCATGGGTCTATTCCGCCGGAGTGTCCTATAGGATTTTCTAACGATCCCACATGCCGCGGCCTCCTGAAAAGCTCCGCCTCCGGGCGGGGCTTTTTTCGCGCAGAGGCCCGGCTGGGTTCACGGAACGGTTAGGATAAAAGTTCAACCCAACTCCTATGACCGATTCTCAATCCATTCCCTCAGCGGCGGAAAACATGGTTCCACCACGCGTGCGATTTGCGCCATCGCCCACCGGCTACCTCCACGTGGGCGGAGCACGCACTGCTCTCTTTAACTGGCTCTTCGCCCGCCATTTCGGAGGCAAGCTTGTCCTGCGCATTGAAGATACCGACGCGGAACGCTCTTCCGCCGCCATGGTCACGGGAATCCTCGAGGGGATGCAGTGGCTTGGAATGGATTGGGACGAAGGGCCGTTTTACCAGTCCCAGCGGCTGGAGATGTACCGCGAAGCAGCCCGGAAGCTACTCGAGAGCGGCCATGCGTACCGATGCTTTTGCACGCGGGAGCAACTTGAACTGCGCCGCGCCACAGCCGCCGAAGCCGGAGAGACGCCTCGCTACGACGGACGTTGCCGCCACATCCCGGCGGCGGAAGCGATACGGCGCAGTGCAGCCGGCGAGCCTGCCGTCGTGCGCTTCATGGTTCCCCAGAGTGGGGTGACCGAGTTCCAGGATGCCGTGTTCGGACGGATGGAATTCGTCAACAGCGAGCTGGAGGATTTCGTTCTCCTGCGTTCCGACGGCATCCCAACCTACCACCTGAGTGTCGTTGTCGATGATATCGACATGCGGATTACCCACGTGATTCGCGGGGCCGATCATCTTTCCAACACGCCCAAGCAGGTGCTCCAGTACCGTGCTCTCGGCGCTTCCCTGCCCGTTTTTGCCCACTTGCCCTTGATTCTTGGCCCAGACAAGACCCGCCTGTCGAAGCGACACGGCGCAACCAGTGTAATGGCCTATAAAGAAATGGGCATTGTTCCCGAAGCTTTTCGCAATTTTCTCGCCGTCCTGGGTTGGAGTCCGGGCGACGCAGCCAAGCAGACCGAAGGCCCGGACCGGGAGATCTTTTCGACGGAAGAGTTGGTCCGGATGTTCTCACTCCACGGGATTTCGCACTCAAACGCGGTCTTTAACAATGACAAACTCGCCTGGTACAACACGGAATACATTCGCCAGTATCAGCCGGACCGTCTCCTTCCGCTTATAGAAGAGGAGTGGAAGTCAGCCGGCTACCGGCCTGGCCGCAGCAGGGAAGAAATTCTGACAGCGATCGCACTGCTGCAGCCTCGGGCCCGCAACCTGAAAGATTTTGCTTCCACGTTCAAGGCGTACTTTGGCGAGGAATATGAGATCGATCCTGCTGCAGCGGCCAGGTTTTTGTCCGATGCTTCCCTGCGGTCGCTGCTCGCCGAACTGGGCCGCCGTTATGCGGCCATGGACGACTTCAATGAAGGCAGGGCCGAGTTGGTGCTGCGGGATTTGGCGGCTGAAAAGGGCTTGAAAGCCGGGGCACTCATCAATGGCGCTCGCGTCCTGCTGACCGGGCAGAGCGTCGCTCCCAGCCTGTTCGCCGTCATGGCGTATCTGGGCCGGGACCGCGTCGCGCAGCGTCTGCAGGTGCAGGTGGCACTGCCCGGGGCGCAACCCTGATCCGCAACCCTGATCTTTGCCTATCGCGCAGTCAGATTCAGGGTAATGGGGAGCGTCTTGGGTGGATTGCATGCGCGGTTGTCGCACGCCTGATACTTGAGCTGGCCATGGAGCACGTAATGACCCGGCTTCGCGTGAAGCTGCACTTTTACGGCGAATTCGCCAGTGTAAACGCTCAGCGCATCCTGGGGCGCAAAGGCAAAATGATAGTCCACACCGGGGGGATACTCGATGCTGGCAATCTGGACGTTGGCGGGAGCGTCGAGGGTGAGCCGGGTGGGAATCAGGAAGCTCGAATTCGGGACGTGCGAATTGATATGCAGCCCGGTATCGATTGCAAAGCGCAGTTGCTGGCCTTGTGGCCTGGCTCTCGAAATTTCCAGATCAGCGGGAGATACCAGCTCCACCGACTGTTTTCCTTGCGCCGAGGTGAACCCAATGCCGCGATGCTCCGGCTGCCATCCGGACTGGGCCAGCAACGGAAGTGCACAGATCCCGGCACTCCAAACCATCTTGCGAGCGACTTTGAGCCACCTCACCTTTACTCTCCCTTTGTCGCGATGATCTTTTGAATGTTGGCTTCAATCGCGCTCTCCGAAATGATCCCGCCCGTTTCGACAGCGATTTTTCCATCGCGTCCTATGTAATAGGAGGTCGGGAGATAGTCCACGCCTCCGTAGGCCTTGTTCAACTTGTCGTCGCTGAGGACGATTGGATAATCGATTCCCATCTTGGCTGCGAAATCCGCAACCTGCTTGGGCGGCCCATCGTCCTCGGAAATTCCGAGCACGGTAAAACCCTGCGGAGCGTACTTCTTCTGCAATTCAATCAACCACGGCATTTCCAGTTTGCAGGGTCCGCACCACGTGGCCCAAAAATTCAGCAGCACGGCCTTGCCTTTATAGTCGGCCAGCGAAACCGTCTTGCCTTCAGGGGTTTTCAACGTGAACCCAGGCGCCGGTTTACCGCGCAAATCAGCCAACCCCTGCGCCGTCGGGGAATCATCCACCCTGCCACTGGCCTTTCCCGGCTGGTGGCTCACCGAGTCCTGCGCCAGCGTAGTCTGTGAAACAGGGTGGGAATGCATGGAGTTGCGAATCCGGTACGCCATCACCCCAGACCAAATCATTGCCGTGACTCCGGCGATCAGAACCAGCACAACGATGGCGCTACGCTTCATGAATGCTCCTGGGCGGCGGGACTTGATCCCGGCCCTACCTGCTTATTGTATCGGGTATGAAACCCAAGAGAAATATCACCTCGGTTGCCGCTTCGCTCCGGCGCAGATTACAAATTCTTATTCCTTGTTGTACATTGTTTGCTGGCATGCAATGGTGGCGGCTGCACCTTACCGCCTGTAGGCGCCGCACGACAACTCCGACGGAACGGAACCCCTGAGATGCTTTCCTATTTCCTTCGATATGGCCGCGTTCGTCTCGCGCCTGTATCGGTTTGTCTCGCGCTGACCGGCGGTCTGGTCCTGGCCTGCGCCGGATGCGGCAGCAGTAAGCCCGGCGTCAATGAGCAGATTTTGTCACCCCTTGCCGCCAGCAAGATCAAACATATTGTCGTGATCGTGCAGGAGAACCGCAGCTTCGACAATCTTTTCTACGGCTTTCCCGGGGCCAACACCGCGACCGTGGCGCAGTTGTCGACGGGTGGCACCATCCCCTTGCGGCCGCTTCCATTTGCCGGCGGATATGACCTTGGCCACGACCTCGTCGATTTCACGACCGACTTCAACAACGGCCGCATGAATGGCTTCGACAGGGATGGAGGTCCAACGGCATTTTGCTTCGCTTCTCTGGACGGTGGAAGCTGCCCTACCGCCATCCCGCCGAACGCCGAGTTCAGCTACGTGGACCATGCTGAAACAGCACCCTATTTCGCCATGGCAAGCAACTATGTTCTGGCGGACGATTTCTTCACCTCACAGATTGACTCCAGCTACGACGCCCATTTGTTTATGGTTGCCGCCAAATCGAAAATCGTAAACCTGCCGATCAGCGGGATTACAAAAACCGTGGGTCATGTATGGGGATGCGATTCCGCGCCGGGGAGCCTGGTGTCGACTTTGCTGCCTGGCCGGGTCATCGGGCCAGGGGTTTTTCCCTGCTTCAGCAATAAGACGCTGGGCGATGAACTCGATGCCAAGGGTCTGGACTGGCGCTTCTACGCCCCCGCAATCGGCGGGGATGCAGGGGACATATGGTCTTCCTATGATTCCTACAGGCAAATACGTTATGGGAAGGACTGGACCAGCAAGGTAGTCTCCCCGGAAACCACGATTCTGACGGATGTCCGGAGCGGCCACCTTGCTCCGGTCACCTGGATCGTGCCGGACCTTGCCAATTCAGACCACCCCGGCAATGCGAGCGGAACCGGGCCCGCCTGGGTGGCCGCAATTGTGAACGCCATCGGGGAAAGCGAGTTCTGGGACTCGACGGCGATCCTGGTTTACTGGGACGATTGGGGAGGTTATTACGACCATGTGCCGCCGCCCCAGCTTGACGACTGGGGACTCGGCATTCGCGTTCCGCTGATCGTCATTTCCCCGTATGCCAAGCACGGTTACGTGTCGCACGTTCAGTATGAGAGCACCAGCGTGGCCAAGTTCATTGAAGCCGTATTTGGCCTGCCTACTTTGGGGGTGGCGGACGCGCGTGCGAACGACCTGAATGACTGTTTCGACTTTACCCAGGTTCCTAGTAAGTTCCAGCCCTTCTATCAGAAAGTTTCCACGGAACACTTCATCGAGGAAAATCCATCCAAGAGTGCCCCGGACACGGACTGAGAAAGATGTGATAAGCGATATAGGTTGAGCGCCATTCCGCCTCGAAAATTGGACCGCAAGGCTGGGAGTTGTGCTGCTGCGCTACACTTTCTAGCGAGCGGCTCCTGGAGAATTCGGACAATCTTCGTTTCCGCACCTGCTACCGGAACTGCACGGGGTTGAGCAATCACAGGTGCAGGCCACAGTTGCTATCCTACAAAGGTGAAGATGATTCCCGCAGCGCCGGTTCCCGGCCGGAGCGAACCGGCCTGTACGGAACCCGCCGCACTGGTGCGGATCGAGGCCCACGCCCTGCTGGCGCTGGCGGAACGGCTTGAGGGCCCGATGGCCGCGGACTTCGCTCGCGCTGTCGATCTGGTTCTTGCCTGCGGCGAGACTCGGGGCCGGGTGGTCGTGACCGGCATGGGAAAAAGCGGCATCATTGCACAGAAGATTGCCGCAACCCTGAGTTCCACCGGCTCACCCGCGCTGTTTCTGCATCCCGCGGAGGCGCACCATGGCGACCTGGGCATGCTGGCCAAAGGCGATGTCGTCATTGCCCTTTCCGCCAGCGGCGAGACGGAGGAGATCCTTCGCCTGCTGGAGATGCTGAAGCGAATCGGGGATGCGCTGATCAGCTTTACCTGCAACACACGCTCGACACTGGCACTCGCAAGCAATGTCGCGCTCGACTGCTCTGTCGAGCAGGAGGCGTGCACGCTGGGACTGGCGCCGACGGCTTCCACGACGGCAATGCTGGCGCTGGGCGATGCGCTGGCGATTGCCGTGTCTGCGCGCAAGGGCTTTCGCGCCGAGGACTTCGCCAATCTGCACCCCGGCGGCAGGCTAGGCAAGCGACTGATGCGCGTCGGGCAATTGATGCACTCCGGCGATGGCGTGCCACGCGTGGAGGTCATGACCCCCATGAAAGACGTGATCTATGAAATGTCACGGAAGGGCCTCGGCATGACGACCGTCGTGGACGGCGGCAGGCTGGTCGGTTTGCTGAGCGACGGCGATTTGCGAAGGCTCCTGGAGCGGGAGGGCGCGGCCGCTCTGCACCGGAACGCCGGGGACGCGATGCACCGGGAACCGCTCACAATTGGTCCAGAGGAGTTCGCCGTGGAAGCTCTGCGCCAGATGGAGGAGCGCAAGATCACTTCCCTGGTGGTGGTGGATGAGCAGAATCGGGTGGCTGGCGTGGTGCATCTGCATGATCTGTGGGGGACGGAGCTGATCTGAGGAGTTCCATCTCGAGACATCTGGAATCCAAGTAAGCCTTAGTTTATCTATATGGGAGTCTTTTCCAATCGAAGGATGAGCCTGAAGGGTGGGGAGTAATCGTGCTGGGGAAGGCTCCTTTTGTATTTTGATTTGGAATGAGTTTAGCAGTAGCCGAGGCGGAGGGAATGTGGGAATCGGTTTTTTCGATTTCC
>DAHVZT010000085.1 GCA_027323885.1 Acidobacteriaceae bacterium | reverse complement strand
CCCCGGCTCCGCGTTCGCGGTTGCGTCGGTTCGGTTCAAGAAAATAATCTCCTTCGATTCCCGATTCGGAACAGCTTTGCGGCTTGTGCCGAACCGGAAATTTCATCCTATCGTGACCGGATCATTTGCGCTGCATTCCGGTGAATCGCCGCAATACTGTTTTCCAGTGGGCTCCCGCTGGGGACCGAAAGCGGTGGCCGAAGGCGGTTCCGAATGACGCGGCTGAATCTTCTCCTCGTGGCGATTGCTTGTATCTTGCAAACTGGAAGCGGCTTACTTCCCAGGGCCGTAGCACAGATTGAAGCTTTGAGCAGGGCAGCTTCTGCCCCAACGCTGAAGCGGCGTGCGGGGGACGATCGCGGGGCGACGGCGAACATCTCGCACATTCCTTCTCTGAAGGCGCTCCAGGCGTACCGCCGGGCTGTCCATGAACTGCATCAGGGCGAGACGGCTGCCGCCGCGAAGGACGCACAGCGCGCCGTTCAAATCGACAAGAAATTTACCGACGCGTACGACTTGTCGGCCACAGCGGAGCTGATTGAGAGAAACTACCAGCTTGCGCAGGCGCAGGCCGCGCAGGCGACACAGATCGACTCACGGGATGTCAAGGGCTGGGTGATTGCGGCCACCGCGGATAACTATCTTGGGCTATTTGCGAAAGCGGCAGAAGCGTTAAGTCACATTCCTCAGCAAAGCCGGATACCCTGGCAGATGGCTTACCAATGGGCCCGCGCGGAAGCGGGACAGCGGAACGCGCCGCGAGCGCTGGAATGGACCAATCAGGCATCTCTTACGGCGCCGTTCACGTTCGCTCCTCTGCACCTGCTGCGAGCCAGTGTACTGCTCGCAAATGGTCAATATGCGCTTTCCGCCGATGAACTCGAAACCTATCTCTCGCTGGTTGCGCCGGACGCGCCGCAACATCAGGAATTTGTTGAAGAGCTGCATAAACTGCGAGCACTTGCGGCGTCCGCTGCGAAGGTGCATTCCCCGGCGAGCGCGCCCATTGCGGAGTACAACGCGCTCGCAAATTGAAAATACCCTCAGAACAGCCCTAGCAATTTGCAGGACGCTTGCTGTCGATCACACGCAGCGCAATGACCGTCTCATCGTCGAAGTGTTCCACCCCCCCCTGAAACATAGAGACTGCTTTTAGCACGCTGGCCACCACAGTGCTGGCAGAGCATTGCCAGTTCTCAGCCAGGATCTTCGTCAGGCGTTCCATATCGAACATTTCGTCGCGGTCATTCTCGGCATCCAGCATGCCGTCAGAAAAAAACAGCACCATGTCCCCAGGGCCGGTGGAAAGGGTGAACTCCTCATATTCCACGTCCGGGAACATTCCCAGCGGAATTCCTGTCGCCTGGATTGGCTCAACTTTCCGGGCGCGGCAAAACAGCGGCTGACAGGCGCCCGCATTTGCGATCTGCAGGGTCCGGTCCTGATCGTTCCATACTGCGAATACCATGGTGACGTATTGCGCATCCAGCTTGCGTTCCTGCAGTTGCTCGTTCAACGCGGTGAGCATTTGCGCAGGCGATGGCTTCTGTCCAGCCAGCGAGCGCATGACTCCGCTGACCAGTGCGGCGTAGAGTGCAGCGGCAGCTCCCTTGCCGCTCACATCGCCAAGTGCAATCGCGGTGCGTCCATCACCGTAGTCGAGAAAATCGTACAGATCCCCGCCTATGGTCCTGGCCGGTACAAAGCGTGCCGCGAGTTCGGCGTTTACGTGATCGGGTGTGGTCTGCGGCATCAGCCGAAACTGCACTTTGCGCGCCATCGCAAGATCTTCTTCGAGCCGCTGCTCTTCCTTCGCCAACCGTTGATAGAGCACGGCATTTTCAAGAGCGATGGCGAGCTGTGACGCGAGCGTGCTGACCGCGTGAAGGTGATCCTCGTTAAAAAAACTCGCGCGGGTATGTTCCAGGTCGAGAACGCCCAGCACTTTGCCTTTATAAATCAAGGGAACCGCCATCTCGGAACGTGTTTCCGGATGCACCATGATGTAGCGCGGATCGCGCCGGACGTCACCTACAGTAATGGTCTGGCGACTGCTCACCGCTGCTCCAATCAGTCCGCGCTGCACGGGCACCGGATCGGAGAAGGAGTGGTTCGTTTTTCCAAACCGGATGGAGAAACGATGGACGAGCATGTTCCGGGTCTCATCCAGCATCCAAATCGCGAACATCTGGTAGGGAATCACCCGCTGCAGCAGGTTTCCCACGCGTTCCAACAGTTGTTCCGGGTCGAGTATGGAGGTCAGTTCGCGGCTGATTTCGTGGAGCAGTTCCAGGGTCTGCGCCTGCCTCGAAATCCGCGTGTACAAACGGGCGTTCTCCACGGCAACTGCCACACGGGATGCGGTGAGTTGCAGCAGGTGCAGATGCTCCGGACGAAAATAATCCGGCTGCTCGGACTGGATGTCGATCACGCCGATAACCTGATTTTTGCTGACCAAAGGCACAGCAAGCTCGGACCGAACTCCTGGCTTGGCGTCGATAAAGTTGGAGAGCGTGTTTACGTCGTTGATCAGCATGGCTTCACGGCGCTCTGCAACCTGTCCGACCACTCCCTGTCCGACACGAATGCGAAGACGCTCCGTATCGGGGGAGTGTCCGATCTGAAAACGCATGCGCAATTCATTCGTACGCTCGTTCAACAAAAGGATGGCAAAAATGCGGTAATCGATAACAGCCCTGACGAGATCTGCCACCCGGTGCAGCAGGGTCTGCAAATCCAAGGTCGTGTTCAACGCGTCAGCGAGCCGCGTTAAAAAGTCGATCTGCATGGAATCGACACGCGGTTCCGTTTTCGGAGCGGTCTCAGGCGAGGCGGGACGGTAATCGCCTTCAAAGCCGTCATGCTCGTTGGGCGGATGCTCGACGGCAGCGGATGCGGACGCCGGGACACCGGATTCCGCAACGGACGACGCGGATTTGCGTTTCTTCTTACTCATGATTCGTTCTCAGCATATCGCAGTGATTCGGATTGTTTTCCTGTTCCTGCATTTGCTGCTAGCGCAGCCAGAAACACAGCTCCCGGCACAAGCTGCGACAGCCGGAAATCCAACCCTATTCCTGGTTCTCGGGCGGAAACAGACAGACGTCCGGCAAATTGCGATAGCGTTCCGCATAATCCATTCCGTAGCCTATGACGAACTGGTTAGGGATGGTAAATCCGACATAGTCCGCGTTGATCGGCAGCAACCGGCGGGAAGGCTTGTCGAGAAATGCTGCGACCTTCAACACCGCGGGCTTGCGCTGGAGCAGCATGTTGCGCAGGTAATCGAGGGTCAAGCCAGTGTCCAGAATGTCTTCCACCAGGACAACATGGGAACCAGCGATGGGAAGATCCAGGTCTTTGATCAGCCGCACTCCACCGCTGGAAATCGTCGTTTTTCCGTAGCTCGACACGGCGACAAAGTCAAAGGTGCAATCCACCGTAATTGCGCGCGCCAGGTCCGCCAGAAAAATAGCGGCGCCTTTCAACACTCCCACCAGCACAATTCGCTGGCCGGCAAAGTCCCGGCTGATCTCCGCTCCCATTTCGGCGATCCGCTGCTGAATCTGCCGCTTTGTGAGCAGGCATGTGAGGATCTGGTCAGGGCTTGAATCGTTCATCGCGAAAGTATATCCGCGAACCGGGCGTAGGGCATTCCCCAAAAGCACGGGGCCAGTCGCTCCCTTATACTGAAAGAGGACTCCCCGCATGTATCCATTTATCCACATCGGTCACTTTCAGATTGGCACCTTTGGCCTTTTGCTCTGGCTGGCGGCGGTTTCAGGCTGCTGGGTGCTTTACAAAAACTTTGAGCGTAAGGGCGTAGCAGCGGACGCGATCAACATAACAGCTCTGGCCACGGTGGCAGGAATTGTAGGCGCGAAATTGTGGCATGTGCTCGAATCCCCGCACCTGCTCATGCAGCTTCCTATGCAACTGCTCCTCGACCGGGCGGGATTCGCCTGGTTTGGTGGCCTGGTTGGGGCCATTCTGGTTTTGATGTGGCAGGGCCGGGTTGCCAGGGTCGGCGCCCTGGGAATGCTGGATCTTGCTGCGCCAGCCGCCGCTATCGGCTACGGCGTAGGCCGGCTCGGGTGCCTGCTTTCCGGGGATGGCGACTACGGCAGTCCTACTTCGCTGCCCTGGGGTGTCACGTTTCCCAACGGGCTGGTTCCAACGATGCAGCGGGTGCATCCCACTCCGGTCTACGAGCTGATCGCGGCATTCCTCATTGCGGCTTATCTGTGGCACAGGGGAAGGGTCGATCGTCCCCTTGGTCAGATCACCGGGGAGTATCTCGTGTGGACGGGTCTTGCGCGGTTTCTGGTGGAGTTCGTCCGGATCAATCCTCGCATTTATTTCGGAATGAGCAATGCTCAGGTGGCCAGCATCGGTTCCATGATCGCGGGCGCGGCCTTGATCGCCTGGTCGCAGCGTCATGCTCGCAAACTGACGCAGGACCGTACTCCCAAACCGGCACGGCAAATGGTTTCCAGCTAAGGGAGCTTGCGCGCAGGCCAGTCTCCACCAGACCTGGACAGTCCTAAAGCCTTTTTAGGAACTCCTTCACCTTCTCGAGTTCCGGGAACATTTTTTCGTCCTGCTGGAAGGCGCGGGAATGCACGCAGCGCCTGCCGCCCTTGACCCGAACCGGATGCTTCAAGTGAAGCATTTCATGGAACAAGAGATATTCAATCGCATAGCGCGGAGTCCCTGGGCGGTCGAAGACGCGGCTCACGACGATGGTGTTGTGCGCGGCATCGTAATGGCCAAGCAGGCGCCGCGCGGAGTGAGCGCTCCAGGTAAGCACAGGCTGGCCCAGCAATCCGTTAAAGAATTGCCGATTCAGCCCGTCGAAGATTTCTTCCAAATTGTAGTGATGGCCCTGCGCTGTCGAGATGTTCTTTCTGCCGCGGCTGCGGCGCACCTGTTCCGCCCGCCGCGTAATTGCATCGCTTCCCAGGTGCCGCCGGTACCGGTTGGCATGCATCGGGTCAATTGGCTTGCGGTAAAGCTTTGCCAGCAAAATATGCGCAATCGCGCGCAAAACACTGTCAGGCGCACCTTCCAGCATGTCGGAAAGCCGCACCAGCGCTTTGCCTTCCCGCAAGCGGATCGTCGTATTGATGCCTGTGAACGGATAGAACCGGACGTTGAACTCGGGCATTGGAGCGCGGGGCCGCAGACTGCGATATTCGGCGGCAAAAGTTTCCTGCAAAGTGAAAGCAGGGGAACAGCTTTCATCCTCCTGATCCAGCATGGGGAGCAGCGCTTGTTGCAATGCGGCCAAGTCGAGGGATCCTTTCTCAAATTGCGGATCGGAAGAAGTAGTTTAGAAAATCGTAGCGCGAAGTGCTAACGATTCGGACGTATTTTTTTACGATGATCCGTCGGAGCCTGGGAAAAGTTGTAGACGCCCGCCGTGGACAGTTTGAGATCCGGCGCGAGGAAGAGCTTCGCATCCTCGATGCCATACTGCGTCATCGATGAGCCTTCTGCAGCGCGGCCACTCGATCGCGCGCCTGAGCCGCTTCGTCCGGGAAGCTGCCGTTGGCCTGCGATAAAAATCGCCGGTAGCATTGGATCGCCGCGTTTGTTTCATGAAGATGATCCAGGGCATCCGCCCGGAGAAAGAGTGTTGCAGGCCCATCGGCCAGAAATTGGGCCCTGTGATCGAGCGCAGTAAGAACCAGGCGGTACGCATGAGCCTGCGACGCCGCGAACGCCAGACCACTCCAGGCGTCCTCCTGCGTGGGTTGGATATCCAGCGATTGCTGCAATGCGCGAATCGCCTCAGGCCATTTCTGTTGCCGGATCAGGTTCTCTCCCTGGGCCGTCAGCAGGTCGGCATTCCGGGGGTCGGCGGCAACCAACTGTTCATAGAGTGGGCCAGCGCCAGCCGCATTTCCACTGGAGCTGTAGAGATCGGCGAGCATGCGCGTGACCGCCGGCTGGTCGGGGTTCTGGCGATGCAGTTTCTCAAGCTGCTCCACTGCCGCCTGGTTGCTGCCTTCCCCTGCGAGCGCGGTTGCAGATAACGCGAGCAGTGTAGGATCGTTCGGCTCCTGGGGAAGCGCCTTCTGGACCACCGGCTCCGCTTCGGCAAACTTTCCTTCATGGATCAAGACGCGCGCCAGACCCTCGGCGGCCTCCAGGCTTTTTGGATCGGCTGCAAGCGCCTTTCGATATTCGCTTTCGGCGCCGGCTGAATTGTTCTGTTCTTCCGCAAGGCGCGCGGTCAGCAGCATGTCGTCCGGTTCTTCCGGCGAAATCTTCAACGCTCCGAGCAGGGCATCGCTTGCCGCTGCGGGATCGTGCAGTTGTGCATCCACACGCGCCAAAGTTCTGGCAACATTCGCCAACTGCTGCCGCGGGTCACCGCTGGCGGGCTGCAGCACGGCAGCCGCCTCAAGCTGCTCGCGCGCCTGCTTCCAGTGCTGCTGCTCGATGAACAACCGGCCGAGCGCCACATGCGATTCAAACTGCTTGGGATTGGCCTGATTGGCTTTGCGATAGTCCGCTTCCGCGGCGGGCAACTGGTGCTGCTCCTGTTCCACATATCCGCGATCGTACAGTGCGCGTGCCGCTCCCGTTGAGTTCGCCGGTTCCCGCGCTAGCGCGTCATTCAACAATGGCAGCGCAGTCGCATACTGCTCATGCACAATCGCATTTTCTGCCCTAGTAATGAGAGCGGATGCCTGTGTTTCCGTCCCGGCGGAGGTATGGCCTTGCGAAAAATCGGCTTCAGGTGCAGTGGTCCCTGGCGGCAGCGCGGGAACCTGTGCCTGCATCCAGAGGGCAGGCTGCAAGGCGGCCAATAAAAATATCCATTGCAAGGAATAGCGCAATTTAACCTCCCACGGCCGTCAGAATTGCACTCTCCGGAACGCGCGGCAGAATGCGTGCCAGCCACTGGCCGGTATGGGAGTGCGATATGCCGGCGACCTGTTCCGGTGTTCCGGCCGCCACAATCTCGCCGCCGCCCCGTCCGCCTTCAGGACCCAGATCAATCACCCAGTCGGCTGCCTTCAACACGTCCAGATTATGCTCAATCACCAGCAGAGATCCGCCGCCGTCGATCAGTTGGCGCAGGGCGGAGAGCAGCTTGCTGACGTCGTGAAAATGCAGGCCGGTTGTCGGCTCATCCAAAATGTAAAGCAGGCGATTTTTCGCGCGTCTGGCCGGCTGGCCACCCGCCGGTCGCGCATTCGCCAGGTGCGCGGCCAGCTTGACCCGCTGCGCCTCTCCGCCGGAAAGCGTAGTCGCCGACTGCCCCAGGCGCACGTACCCAAGCCCGACATCATCAAGGACTCTCAAGCGGTCGAGAATCTTGATGTGTCCGGCAAAAAACTGGAGCGCTTCCTTTACGGTCATACTCAAAACGTCATAGACATTTTTGCCCTTGTACTTTACCTCCAGCACGCCAGCCTTGAAGCGCGTCCCGTTGCATTCCTCGCAAGGAAGTTCCACGTCGGCCAGAAACTGCATCTCGACGGTGACGGTCCCGTCGCCCTGACATATATCGCAACGTCCGCCGGGAACGTTGAACGAGAAAAAGCCTGGGGAGTATCCGCGGCGTTTGGCATCCGGCAGCGAAGCAAATAGTTCCCGGATGCCGTCGAGGGCCTTCAGGTAGGTAACAGGATTAGAACGCGGCGTTCGCCCAATGGGGGATTGATCAACCAGCACCACGCCATTGAGAAATTGCGCGCCTTCAAGAGTGCCGTACAGATCGGCCGGATCGGCAATATCGCTTTCTCCCAGCGCGTGTGCAAGCGCGCGATAAAGCACATCATGCACCAGGGTGGATTTTCCTGATCCTGAGACGCCGGTGATGCACGTCAGCATCCCGAGCGGAATCTCACAGTCCACCGACTTCAAATTGTGCGCGCGTGCGCCTGTCAGCCGCAGCCACTCCTGGGTGGGAGTGCGACGCCGCGCAGGAACCGGAATCGAAAGTTGTCCTTTGAGGTATTTGCCGGTGAGCGAACCCGGTGAAGCCATCAACTCCGGCAGCGTACCCGCTGCCAGCAAGTTGCCTCCAAGTTCACCCGCGCCGGGGCCAAGGTCCAGCAGGTAATCCGCAGCACGAATGATGTCCGGGTCATGTTCGACCACGAGAATTGTATTGCCCAGATCGCGCAGCCCTTCCAGAATGCGAATGAGCCGGCCGGTATCGCGGGGATGCAGTCCAATCGACGGCTCGTCCAGAACATACATCGCCCCGACCAGTTGTGAGCCGAGGGAGGTCGCCAACTGCACGCGCTGCGCTTCGCCGCCGGAGAGTGTGGAGGAGAGTCGATCGAGCGACAAGTAGTCCAGCCCGACCTCCTTCAGGAATCGCAGCCTCTGCCGGACCTCTTCCAGAATGCGCCCGGCTACCTCCATCTGCGCGGGGCTCAGGTCCACGGTGGAAAAGAATGCCTGCGCCTCGCCGACGGTGAGCGCCGTCACGTCACAGATGTCGCGGCCCTCAATCTTCACCGCACGCGCCTCTGCGCGCAGACGCTTGCCTTTGCATTCCGGGCACAGCGCATATCCACGGTATTTGCTCAGGAACACGCGGACGTGCAGCTTATATTTCTTTTGTTCAAGCAGTGAGAAGAACCCGTGCACTCCTGGATAGGAGCCTTCGCCATAGAGGATAAAGTTCCGCTGCGCGGCGGTTAAATCGTTCCACGGTACGTCAAGCGGAATGTCTTTTTCCTTCGCGGCGCGGCGTAGTTCGCCAAACATGGAGCGGTACTTTGGCCGCACCCACGGGTCGATTGCGCCGTCGGTGAGCGTGCGTGTTTTGTCTGGAACAATGCGGTCGAGATCGAAGTCGATGGTGTTGCCGAAGCCTTCGCAGCGCGGACAGGCGCCGAAGGGATTGTTGAATGAAAATAACGGCGGCTCCGGCTCACGATACGCGCGATTGCATTGCTTGCAGGCGTATGCCCCTGAAAAACGGAACTGCTGCGGCGTCACAACCGCGGTGCCATCTTCCGCAGCGCGAGGGACGGTTTCAAAAATGATCTCGCCACTTTCTCTGTAGCCGGTTTCCGCCGCGTCCACAATGCGTGTCCGTGCGTCCTGCGACACAACAATGCGATC
>DAHVZT010000077.1 GCA_027323885.1 Acidobacteriaceae bacterium | reverse complement strand
TGAGGAAGGTAAGCTTAAGGCCAACTTACAGTTCTGACATAATCGGCATGGGCTGCAAGTTCGGAATGCGGCTTACGTCCAGGCAGGCAGATCAAAACGGTCTGTAGACCAGAAATTCGAGCTAATTTCAATGCTGGAATGCAATCCGTGTCGTTCGACACGAGAATGATTCGACATACTAATTTGTTCCTCGCATAGTTTGCAATATCTAGGCCGATCCGCATGTCTACGCCCTTTTGTTCGAACAAGGGCTTGAAGTCATCGTCTGTAAGAATCTTATTGGGTTGGACGGATCTCTTCTCCGGTATGAATCCCCTGAATTTAAGGACGCCTCTGCGAATGGCGAAGAGATCACGCGAGGCAAGATCATCCAGCCACGCGGAAGAAGATGTGAAAGTTTTGGCGGTTCCCGAAATCGGGAGCTTGACTGTTCCATTGTAGGGAGGGCAATCGTAGTAAAGAATGCGCTGTAGTTCTTCTTCGTGGTTCAGGAGGGACTTTTTCGAGAAGTTCTCGATAAAGGCAGGCACATAATCCTGTTTGGAAATCCTTGCCCTTACCCGCAGATGTCCACCATCAATCAGAACCGCAACATTTTTCAGCATTGCATCCAAATATAAACCCCCGGCTTTCACCGGGGGTAGACACATGCTCGCCTACGAGCGTAGCGGATATGACCTAAGTATAGTCTTGCAATTTGCAGGACGCAAAGGCATTTATTCGAAATTCAACAACATTAGCTTTTTCGCTAATACCCAGCCGCCTTACCGAAGGTATGTCGATGGTCCTGGCCCCCGCTCAGCACACCCGTGGCAGGATCGACCTCGATGCATTCCCCGTCACTCCAATAATGTTGGCCGACATTGACGTTGTAGCCCATGGCCCGCAGCGCGGTTACAGTGCTGGCGGGAAAGCCAGGCTCCAGGTACAGCACATCCGGCAGGTATTGATGATGAAATCGCGGCGCATCCACCGCCTGCTGGATGTTCAGGCCGCCCTCCGCAGCACTGAGCAGGATATTGGCTACGGTCGTCGTAATACGGCTCCCGCCCGGCGAGCCTAGCACCATGGCTACTTTGTTGTTCTTTACTACGATGGTCGGCGTCATGGCGGACAGGGGCCTTTTCCCCGGCGCGATCGCATTGGCGGGTCCCTGCAGCAGGCCGTACATGTTCGGTACCCCCTGCTTGGCGGCGAAGTCATCCATCTCGTCATTCAGCAGGAAGCCCAAGCCGGGCAACGTCACTCCGGAGCCAAAGCCGTTATTCAGCGTCGTAGTCACAGCGACGGCGTTTCCCTCCGCATCGACGATGGAGTAATGGGTGGTCTGGGTGGATTGGTGGCGCGGGGGTGCGGCAGCGGGTGGAGGAGGCAAAAATCCGGCCGGGCGCTGCAGGGTGCCGGAGGGAGTCGCCTTATCAGGCTGAATACTCTTGCGGAAGGCGTCCGCGTAAGCCGGACTGATCATCCTCTGCACCGGAATCCGGGTGAAATCTGGGTCTCCCAGGTAATCCGTCCGATCCATATAGGCCCGGCGAAAGGCTTCGGTAATAAAGTGCATTTCGGCGGGTGACCGGTCGCCGAGCGCGTGCAGATCGTAGGGCGCGAGAATGTTGAGGGTTTCCAGCAGGCCAATGCCTCCGCCGGACGGCGGGGGCGCCGTGAGGATAGTGTATCCGCGATACCTGCCCACAAGCGGCTGGCGAAGCTTCGCTTGATAGCTGGCCAGATCCTTCGCGGTGATCAGGCCGCCGCCCATCTGCATGCCTGTGGCGATCTGCCGTGCCATCGCTCCGTGGTAAAAGGTGGCTGGATTGGCGGAGATGCGCTCCAGTGTCCGCGTAAGCAGTGGCTGGCGAAATCGCTGGCCGGGCCGGTAGAAGTCGCCATCGCGCTGGAAGATTTTCTTCGATTCGGGGAATTTGGACAGCAAGGGATCGTGCAGTTCGTTGGCTTCCTCCTCGGAGAGAACGAAGCCGTCCCGCGCCAGGCGAATCGCTGGCCGCATGACCTGCCGCAGGGTAAGTTTGCCCCAGAGTTTTTCCGCCTCCACCATGCCCGCAACGGAGCCGGGAACGCCAACGCTGCGATAGCCGACCGTGGAGGCCCCGGGAATTACATTTCCCTGTTTGTCGAGGTACATGTCCGCCGTGGCCGCGCCTGGCGCCTTCTCCCGGTAATCGAGAAAATGCGCCTCCCCATTCTTCAGCCGCACCAGCATGAATCCGCCACCGCCCAGATTGCCTGCCACGGGATGCACCACCGCCAGCGCGAAGCCGACCGCCACCGCCGCATCGACCGCATTGCCACCCTTTTTGAGAATTTCCACGCCAGCGTCCGTCGCGTCATGCTGCACGGTGACGACCATGGCGTGCTGGGTCCGGACGGGCTGCTCGTTCTTGTAATCAATGCCTGTTGCGGAGGTCTGGGCGACGGCGGTGGTACTCGCCAACGTGAGCAAGCTGAGGAGCACATGATGAATGAGCGGCTTGATGGGCATAGGATTTGTCCGGTAGCAGAAGTGTAACGCTCCACGCGCTATCCTCCACGGAGAAAGCGGATGATTACTCGACGGAACTTATACTGCCGGGCCGGGACGCGTCTTTGCGTTGTATAAAGAATCTGTCGACATTGGGTTCAAAGATAGCGGGGCATTTCGAGTTCGCAGGCTGACGGTGAAAATGACCAGGATTGGGACAACGGCTGCGGTTTTTCTGTGCATCTTCAGCCTCGGGATAGCAACCGTTCAAGCGCAGGCCACGGATCAACAAAACGTTGACTGGCCAGTCTATGGCGGACAGTCATCCAGCAATCACTATTCCGCGCTGTCGCAGATCGATCGTGACAACGTCACCAGACTCCGGGTTGCATGGAAGTGCGATACGGGTGAAAGAGGCATCCTTCAGACAAGCCCGATCATGGTCGGAAGAATTCTCTATGCGTATACTCCCACGCAAAAAGTCATCGCACTGGACGCCGCTTCCGGCAGGCTGCTATGGAAATTCGATTCAGGAATTCAAGGGACCGCTCCAGCGAGAGGCCTTTCGTATTGGAGTGACGGCAAGCAGAGCCGTTTGTTCGCTGGGGTCATGAACTTTCTGTACGCGCTCGACCCAGCGACGGGAAAGCCGGTGCTGACGTTCGGAGAGAACGGTCGCGTGGATCTGCGAAAGGGGCTTGGCCGGCCTTACCGGTTGCAGGACATTGCTTTAACCAGCCCCGGGCTCATCTATAAAGACCTGATTATCGTGGGAGGCCGCGTACCGGAGACCCACCCGGCACCGCCAGGAGATGTTCGCGCCTTCGATGTCCGTACCGGCAAGCTGCGATGGACGTTCCATACGATTCCGCATCCGGGCGAATATGGCTATGACACATGGCCGAAGAACGCGTGGACGACCGCGGGGTCTGCGAACAATTGGGCCGGGATGACACTCGATGAAAAACGCGGTATTGCGTACATTCCCACCGGATCGGCTGTGTTCGATTTCTATGGCGGAGACCGCATCGGCAACGACTTATTTGCCGATACCTTACTCGCTCTCGATGCGGAGACCGGAAAACGCATCTGGCACTTCCAGGAGGTCCATCACGACATCTGGGACCGCGATTTGCCTGCTCCGCCCGCGCTGGTTACGGTAAGCCATCATGGCGAACGAGTGGATGCGGTCGCACAGACGACGAAGCAGGGATATCTCTATCTGCTGAACCGGACAACGGGCGAGCCGCTGTTCCCCATTGTGGAGCGCAAATACCCTGCCAGTACGGTGCCGGGAGAAATCAGTTCGCCCACGCAACCGGCTCCAGTCGCCCCTCAGCCGTTTGCACGACAGCTGCTCACGGAGGACATGTTGACCGAGCGGACTCCTGCCGCGCATGCGTGGGCGTTGAAACAATTTAGAACATTTGTCAGCGCCGGACAGTTTGTCCCGTTCCGCCTGAATCAGCAGACGGTTGTTTTTCCAGGCTTTGATGGTGGCGCCGAATGGGGAGGTCCTGCTGTGGACCCTTCTACCGGAGTCATCTACATTAACTCGAATGAGATGGCCTGGACAGGAGCATTGGTCCCAAGTAAGCCGACCCAGGATTCCGGAGAAGCGATATATCGCAGCCAGTGTGCAATGTGTCACGGAATGGACAGGACAGGTTCGCCGCCAACATTTCCTTCGCTGGTTGACCTTGGCGGACGCATGAGCGCACGGCAGGTCGCGGACCGTGTGCGCAAGGGGGGCGGCAGGATGCCTGCGTTCCCGAACCTGAACGACAGGCAGGTCGATGCTTTAGTGAGATACCTCAGGAACGATGGCGCCAACTATCCTAGTATGGCAGGCACGAAGGCTAGCAAGAAGAACCTCGATGGAGCGTCTTCGAATACAAACACCTACGAGTTCACTGGTTACCATAGGTTCGTCGATCCAGATGGGTATCCTGCGATCCGGCCACCGTGGGGAACACTGAATGCCATTGATTTGAATACGGGAAAGTATCTCTGGCGGATTCCGCTGGGTGAGTACCCGTCACTGGCGGCAAAAGGGATGGTCCAAACCGGCTCAGAAAACTATGGCGGCCCGGTGGTGACTGCAGGTTGCGTTCTCTTTATCGGAGCTACCCTATTCGACAACAAGTTCCGTGCATTCGATAGTAAGACCGGAAAGATGCTTTGGGAGACGCAACTTCCGTCGGCAGGAGCTGCAACACCTATTACGTACATGGTGGATGGAAAGCAGTATGTGGTGATCGCCGCCGGGGGAAGTAAAGAAGACACAGTTCCTGCGGAAGGATACTACGTGGCTTTCGCGCTACGTTAGATTGGCATTAAGATCCTTTTGCTGCAGAGAAGATCAGGTTCGCGGCATGCTGGTCAGATACTAAAGAATGGCCGCATCGCGACAAAAATAAAGTTGATAAGGTAGACATGCCTGCTCACAAAGTTCCTCTATCTCTAGCCTTACTCCTGCTCGCCAGTTACACCTTACAGGCGCAACAATCTTCATCGCTCCAGCGTAACCTGGAAGCCATTGCCGCCCAGCATCATGGAAAGGTTGCAATGTTCGCGGAGAACCTGAAAACGGGCCAGACCGTCGGAATCCATCCGGATGAGCCCGTACAAACCGCTTCCGTGATCAAGCTGGCGATTTTGTATGAAGCGATCGAGCAGGTTCGCGCCGGAAAAGTGAGTCTTGCAGACAGCATTGTTCTGCGCAAAGCGGACCAGGTTCCCGGTTCCGGAGTTCTAACGTTCTTCGACACCCCTATTACCCTTACGCTCAAGGATGCGCTCACGATGATGATTGTCATGAGCGACAACACCGCCACAAATCTTGTGATCGATCACATTGGAATCGCCAGCGTCAATCGCCGCATTCAAAAGCTGGGCCTGAAGAATACTTACCTGTACAGGAAAATATTTCAGCCTGCCACAGGGCCGATGACGGCCGATCAGAAGTATTTTGGCATAGGCAAGACAACGCCGCGTGAAATGGCGAAGGTGATGGAAAAGATCGTGGATTGTGAACTGGCGGAACCGGGTACACCGCCCCAGCCCCAGGATCCGCAGCTCTGCGGCGTAATGCTCCACATGCTGCTGAATCAGTTCTATCGCTCGGGTATTCCGCGCTACCTTGAAACGGCGTACCCCGGCGCAGACGCCGCGATTGCCAACAAGACAGGCGCACTCGATGATGTTCGAAACGACGTTGCGGCCGTAGATGCAAAACAAGGAATGCTGATTCTGTCGATCTTCACCTACGATAACCGCGATCAAATCTGGTCCGTTGACGACGAAGGTGACCTCACCATTGCCAAGCTGGCGAGAGCTATTGTGACTGCGTGGGCGCCGGACGGACTATCCAAGTTTCCCACTGGTCTTCCGTAGCGCAACACCAGCCTGCCGTCATTTCGCGCAGATCACGATGAACGCGGTCCCGCACGCGGTATCGACGACCGGAACCCAGGAACAGCCAGGCAGCAAGCCAGGTGTTCGACCAAGTCCAGTTTTGGATTGCTGTTAGCCTTCCCAGACGCTCAGGCGTTCCTCATCCTCAGCAGCTTGGTAATGCGGCCGGAGCGATTCCAGTCAGAGACATAGACGTTTGCTTCCCGGTCGATATGACATCCGTGGGCGGCGCTGAATACGGCGGGCGCGATCTCCCTGGGATCCAGGTCGTAGTTTGCCCACTGCTTTTTCGCAGGATTGTCTCCTAGAAAAGATACCGGCACGTTGTCTTTGTCGAGAATCGTAACTCGTCCTTCCAACTCAGACACGATCGCATAGTCGCCATAAAAGCTGACCTGGCAAGGACGACGCAGATGAAAGGTGATGTTGCGCACGAATTTTCCATCGAAATCGAAGTGCGTCAGGCGCCGATTCTCCCGGTCGCACACCAGCAGCAGCGGCTGATCGTAGCGAAGATCGACAGCGAGGCCATGACAGCAGTTGCATTTGCCATCTTCCGAGCCCATGCCGGCAAAGCTCGACCGGTAATCTCCGTTCCTGTCGAACCGGAAAATGCGCGAATCGCCATATCCGTTGGCAATATAGATGCTGCCATCCGGGCCAGGAACCGCGGCGGTCAGCCGCCACGCATTGGGTGCGTCAAATCCTGCCGCGGCCGGAGCAGTAATCTTCTGGACGACCGTTCCGTCTGGTTTGATCTTGATGAATAGCCAGTTCTCTTCAGGAGTTCCCTTCTGGACGGTGCAGTAGATCAGATCTTCGCCGTTTTCCTGCGCGAAGACCATGGAATGGATTTCAGGGTAAGCGTTCGCAATGGTTCGCAGGAGTTTGCCGTCGCGGTCATACACCAGCACGCCCGTACTGCTCTGCGTACTGACGTAGACAAGCCCGGCTTTATCGGTAGCAATGCTGCCGTGAGTTCCGCCATACGTTTTCCCTGGCGGCAATTCTCCCCAGCGGGCTGCAACCTGATACTCCCATTCCCCATTGCCAGTTTGTAGCTGCAGCGGGTCTGAGGTGCTCGTCTGGGACGGAGACTCGCCGCGTGCATCAGAACTGAAGAGTGTCATCCTAGCGTAGCTCCTGTTGCAGCGAAAAATTGACGTCGATTGATCCCGCGCCTCTCGGGTGGAGCACTGTTCAGCGTGGCCAGCCTGGAAAGCCCCTTCCCTGTGACGGCTGTATCTTCCAGATGCAACGCACGCAGGTGAGCAAACTTGTCGAGTGGGTCCAAACAGGCGTCAGTCACACTTTCGTTCGTCCGAGCTCCACCTCCACAATATATAGGGCGCGAACTTGTCGGGCTGAGCGAGTTGAGGGTCGTCGAATCGCGCAGGACCGATTGCCACCCCTCTGACCGAAGCGTTAGATTCGTAACATCAGGCGTGCGGGGCCCGGCGGTGAATCCGGCCGATGCCGTCGAAGAAAATCGGAATCGGCTGCCTCGGCTGAAAGCGATGGCTCCCTGTTCACCGTACATCCGCGTGGAATCGACTCCCTGAGAGTTCAAGGGATGCGGCCAGGAAGTGAAGTTAAGCTCGCCTTGAGAAATGATGCTGGAAGGGAGTGCAAAAAGTGCAGATCCACGGAAATCCTGTTTGCGTCGCGGAGGTGAAAGACCTGTGCGGCGAGGGAGCGGTCTGGCATGCAGCGGAGGGCGTACTTTATTGGACCGACATCAATCGCTTCCTGATTCATAGCTATGATCCCGCGGATGGTCGCGTCCAGACCTGGAAATTCCAGGAGCCGGTTACCGCCCTCACACTCACAGACCGGCCGGACACTCTCGCAGTCGTCCTAGGTTCCAAGGTCATTCTCTGGGAGCCAGCATCGAATCGCAGTCGGGACACTGCATTCCATCTGAAGGAGTGGCCCGCTTTGCGACTCAACGATGCGCGCGCGGATTCCCGCGGTTCCTTGTGGCTCGGGTCCATGGGAAACAACCTGAAGCCAGATGGATCATCCTGTCAGGCCACCGGCAGCAACGGCGTCCTCTATCGTTTCGATCCCGATGGGGCCATCCGTGAGTGGAAGCAGCACGTCGGTATCTCGAACACCGTGGCGTGGAGCCCGGACCAGAAGAGTTTCTATTTCGCGGATTCAACGGCGAATGTGCTGTGGGTTTATGACTATGACAATGCGACGGGACAAATCAGCCGCGAAAGACCGTTTCTGACGGGCTTCCATCGCGGTGTTCCCGATGGCTCCGCAGTGGATGAAAAAGGCTTCCTGTGGAATTGCAGGTTTGGCGGCGGCTGCATCGTTCGCGTCGCGCCTGACGGAAGAATCGACACCATTGTCGAGATGCCAGTGACCAACATCACGACGTGCACTTTCGGAGGGGACGACCTGAACACTTTGTACGTTACGACAGCCGCGGTGGATGCGCCCGCGAATGAAAAGCTGGCCGGCAATTTGTTCGCCATTCAAACTGAGGTGCGCGGCCAGGCAGAAAATCAGTTCCGAATTTTTGGCAGCCGCTGAATGTGTCGATTCCATTGTGTGGACCCTGCGTTGCATGGCAGGTGTTTCCCCTAAGCTTGCCTCGATGTTAGCTTTGAATTTTAGTGGGATGAGGAGGAACGTCTGTGAGTATTTCGTTGCAAGGCAAGGTCGCTGTCGTTACCGGCGGCGCTACGGGCATCGGAGCAGCGACGGCGCAAAAACTTTGCGAGCTAGGTGCCTCGGTAGCTGTTCTGGATCGCAATGAAGCTGCCGCGCAGGCGACGGTCAGCGGATTGCAGAACGCCGGACACACCGCAAGCTTCCACCAGTGCGATGTCGCGATTGAAGCGGATGTGAAGCGTGCGATCGACGCAGCCTTGCAGAAATATAAAGCTCTTCACGTGCTGGTCAGCAACGCAGGTATCCAGCGTTACGGCGATGTTGTCAGTACCAGCTCAAAAACCTGGGACGAGACATTCGATGTCCATGTCAAAGGCGCGTTTTACGCAACGAAATATGCAATTCCCGCCATGGTGGCAGCGGGAGGCGGCGCAATCGTCATGGTGGCCTCCGCGCAAAGCTTTACGGCAGTTGCGAACTCTGCCGCATACATCTCCGCCAAACATGCTCTGGTGGGTATGCCGCGCTCCATTGCGCTGGACTTTGCCCGCCGTAACATTCGGGCCAATTGTGTGTGTCCCGGCTCCATCGATACGCCGATGCTGCGCTGGACCGCAGACCGGACCGGTTCTCCGGAGAAGCTCCTGGAGACACTTGGCAAGATGCATCCGCTGGGCAGAATCGGACGGCCAGAGGAAGTGGCGAATGCGATCGCATTTCTGGCGAGCGACTGGGCTTCCTTCATTACAGGAACAACTTTGACCGTGGATGGCGGACTGCTTGTTCCAACCGGCGGCATGGGCTTTCAGGAATCCGGCATCGGAACCGAAGCCGCAAAGTGAATTTGTCGGCAAGCTGACGGACAAAGCCATGCAGCGTAAGGGAGCAGCGCCTCTCTCAGGTAAAAGCAATGCGGAACAGGCCGACACAAGGGGTCGCCAGGAGAACATCTAGATATGAAGTTGATTCGGTTTGGTTCTGCAGGGAATGAAAAGCCGGGAATCCTCAGCAGTGATGGAACCCGCCGCGATCTTTCGGCACATTTTCAGGATTGGGACGGCAGGTTCCTAGGGACCAGCGGTCTGGATCGAGTGGCGGAAGTGCTTCGGCGCGATGCAACGTCGCTGCCGGCCATACCTGAAAACGAACGCTGGGCGGCGCCAGTGGCGCGTCCTGGCAAAGTGATCTGCATCGGATTGAACTACTCCGATCATGCCGAAGAATCGGGCATGCCGATTCCCGCAGAACCGATCGTCTTCCTGAAAGCCGCCAACACGGTGATTGGCCCTTTCGATGAAATCCAGATCCCCCGTGGCTCTGACAAAACGGATTGGGAGGTCGAACTTGGGGTGGTCATCGGGAAAGAAGCTCGCTATCTGCCTTCGCCGGAAGCCGCCCGTTCGCATATCGCAGGCTATTGCCTTACGCACGATGTGTCCGAGCGCGCCTTTCAGCTGGAGCGAGGGGGACAATGGACCAAAGGAAAGAGCTGCGACACGTTCAATCCTCTGGGTCCATGGCTGACAACCGCAGACGAACTGACAAACGTGAATGCGCTGGCAATGAAACTTTGGGTGAATGGAGAATTGCGGCAGAAAGGCACGACCGCAAAGATGATTTTCGACGTCCCGTTTCTGGTGCATTATCTTTCGCAATTCATGACTCTCGAGCCGGGCGACCTGATCTCCACCGGAACGCCGCCCGGCGTGGGCCTCGGCATGAAGCCACCGAACTATCTGAAAGTTGGAGACGTGGTTGAGCTTGAAATCGAAAATCTCGGCCGGCAGAGACAAGTCTGCGTTGCGTCGTGATGTTTGGAACCACCTGATTGACATTTTTAGAAGGACAAGATCGCGCCATGAAAATGAGTTTCCGTTGGTACGGAAAATCCGACCCAGTCCGGCTGGAATACGTTCGGCAGATTCCAGGGATGCACGGGATCGTGTCGTCGCTTTATGACATCAAGGCCGGAGAACTGTGGCCGCTCGACAGAATCCATGAACTCAAGAGCACGATTGAAGCGCACGGACTGGCCTTTGAGGTCGTGGAGAGCGTACCGGTTCATGAAGACATCAAGTTGGGCAAGCCGGTACGGGATGGCATGATTTCCAACTACTGCCGGACTCTGGAGCACCTGGCGGCGGCAGGTATCAAGGTAGTCTGTTACAACTTTATGCCGGTGTTTGACTGGACACGAACCACCCTGGATCGTGAGCTTCCTGACGGGTCGACCAGCCTCGCGTTCGATGTCGACGTGGCTTCCAACATAGACGTGGCCCGCGGAATCAATTTGCCTGCCTGGGACAACTACTACACGCCAGCGGAATTGAACCGGGTACTCAGCGAATATGCATCTGTCGGCGAAGAACAACTGAGGGAGAACCTTGCCTATTTTCTTGAGCGCGTGATTCCGGTTGCAGCTTCGGTTGGCATCAAGATGGGGATCCATCCGGACGATCCTCCACGGCCGATTTTTGGACTGCCCCGGATAGTGAAGAACCGGGACGACCTGCGCCGGATTTTGAATATGGTCGACGATCCTGCCAATGGGCTGACCCTGTGCTCGGGGTCTTTGGGTGCGGATCTGCGAAATGACGTCATCGCTATGGTGCGGGAGTTCGGAGGAGAAAAGCGCATTCATTTTGCACATCTACGCAACGTGAAAGTAGACCAGCGCGGCAATTTTCAGGAGACGGCGCACTTTTCGCCCGCTGGATCGTTGGACATGGCGGGAATCGTGCGTGCCTATTACGAGACTGGCTTTGACGGATACGCCCGGCCCGATCACGGCCGCATGATCTGGGGAGAAACAGGAATACCAGGCTACGGACTTTACGACCGCGCGCTCGGCGCCGTATATCTGAATGGCCTTTGGGAAGCAACGGCCAAGGCTCTACGCCATGGAACTCCCCCGCTTACCGGAAACCGCTAGGGAGAGACTTTGCCGTTCTGTGAGCCGCCCAGAATTCCGGGAAACCACCGCACCGCATTGTCGTGATAAAGCTTATGCAGAATTTCCGGCGGCAGAGCAAGACCTTGCACCTTCTGCCCGTTGTAGATCAAGCTATCGCCGGTGGCGAAACACCGCCGGTCGCGAGCATACGTTTCTTCCCAATCCTTAACCGTTGACGCCGTGTTGCTCTTTGGCAGAAAGTCGTTGTCTGTGGCGTAGATCAACCGGTCCTGGTATTTGGTGATGAAAGCGAGCATGGCGGCGCGGGGCTGCAACATCAGGTAAGGCACGCGCGCAGCAACATCCACCGCAAAATTTGGGAAACGGTCCAGATCGCTGGCAAGCTGCGGAATATCAGCCTCCAGGCTGCCCAGATGCGCTCCAACCACGCGGAGCTTTGGATTCTCCTGGACAAGGTGGTCACGCGCGCGAAGAATCTGCTGCTTGGAAGCAGGGTGGGCTTTGCCGTACATGTACCATTCGGGGTGCTCCTTGTAATAGGAGTAATCCGGCGAGGCAGGATTCGGAGGCGCCCACGAGGAGTTAGGATCCGCCAGGTGCGCGATCAGCGTTTTATTATGCTTGGCGATGTCCCGGTAGATCGGCTCGAATAAGGGATTGTCCGCCTGGATATAGTTTCCCTTGGCGTCCTTGATCTCCATTCCTATGTTTTTCCAAATCTTTACCGCTATCGCTCCTTGTGCAAATTGTTGATTGAGGCCCGCGATAGCCGTTCTGGTGAAGCCTGGCTCGCGAAATTTGAAAGGATCGAACGTTGTGCACAGGGCCGCCCGGCCGTCGCTATTTCTCACGACCTGCCATGCGGCTTTGGTTTCCGCGGCGAGATTTTTCAGTTCCGGCGAACGGTCGTCGACGAGTTCAATGTCCAGGATGTGGAGATTCAGCCGCGTGAGCATGGCGAAAAAGGCCGGGTCACTCCTGTAGGCATGCGTATGCGTATCGATCGGATCAAGCGCTGTAAATTGCTGCAGTTCCCGGTTGGAAAAGCCACCGCTGGCCACATTCCCGCCTGCAGGCGCGGACGCGGTTTGGGACGGCCTGTTTGGCGGCTGGTGGGAATTGCACGCGGAGAGACCCAGGATCACGACGACGGAGAAGGCAATTGTCTTTACCAAGATGAATCTCCTCAACCCCAAATGGGAACGAAAGGATTAGCTTCCGTCAGATGGAAAAGCATGCTTCCGCAAAAATTCGTCCCGCAATTGCACATCTCTGAACGCTTCCGTTCCACCCGGCCGCAGCGTAGACAGCGCACCTGTCACATTTCCGGCGAAAGCACATTCGACTGGGTCCGCTCCTTGTAAGTACGCGGAGAGAAAACCTGCGTTGAAGCTGTCACCCGCGCCAATGGTGTCCACCGGGTCAACAGGAACAGGCGGAACGTGAGAGAGTTTTCCGCCGGCCTGGACCAGTGCGCCTCGGGAACCGCATTTCGCCGCAATGCACGGGACCTGCGCTGAGAGCACCAGAAGCGCTTCTTCCACGGTGTCTCGGCTGGCCATGCGGCAAGCCTCATCTTCATTGGGCAGCAAAATGTCCACATACTGCAGAAGTTCAGGCAAACCCCCACTCCAGCGGCCGTCGGGATCATCATTCGTATCCAGCGAGATGGTCAGCCCTGCCCGTTTCAAGTCGCGAAACAGGATTGGCAAGTCCGGGGCCAGAGCGCGCTGCAGAAAGAGAGACGAAAGATGAAAGTGCCGGGCAGAAGCAAGATAATCGAAATCAAGATCGGCGCGCGACATCAGGTGCATGGTTCCGGGATAGGTCAGAATCCGCCGCCGCGCTCCGTGATGCAGCAGAACGGTTACTCCCGTGTGTGTCGGCCCATGCTCGTGAACGACACGCGACAGATCGACTCCGCTTTCCCGAAGGCGGTCCAGCGCCGTCCGTCCCAGTTCATCGCGACCCACGCGCGTGATGAATCCGACGCGCCTTCCCAGAACCGCCAGATTGTGAGCGAGAATCGCAGAGGAGCCGCCGAGCGTAGCCTGAAAGTCGTCGGCAAGAAGTTCGCGCTCCACCGGCAGGTCTTCCGGCAGACCGTAGAGCACCAGGTCCATGTTGATTTCGCCGGCCATCGTTACGTCGAACTGAGTCATGGCCGGGTTTCCCGAGAATACGAAGAGAAAGCGTTCTTATCCATGCTGGCGCGGTATCTTGTACCTTCGAGTTGTTAGGTTATCACGCATTCATGCGTTCTCCATTGTTTCTAATCGCATTGAATTTCGTTTTTGTCTTACAGCTTCAAGAGAGCCAGGCTAGTATCCTGCCGCCCGAACCGGCTCGGCAATCCCGGCCGTTTGAGCGCCGGATCGAGAGGTCGATTGCCCTGGCTTTTGAGCCGCGCGCGCCCGCTCAGGTTGCAACGTAACCGCATCGGCGTTCCAGGCGCTCACCACAACTTTCATCCCACTTCCATGGAATTTCTCCGGCAGTTCCGCGGTGATGTCACGCTGGTCGCCTTGCATCAGCTCGATAAAATCATCGCTCCATAGCAGGGGAGTGATTGCCTTGCCATCCGCACCAAAACCCTGCACCTGTACCTGAAACGCCAGCGTCTTTGAAGGATTTTCCAGATGCACGCGCAATTCTCGACCGCTCACCGCCAGGCTGCCTTGCACCTTGCTGGCGGGCAGCTTTCTGAGCGCCTGCATGTTGGCGAACTTGATTGCGGGAGTATGGGTGTAATCGGTCTTTGCCCAGTTGAACTGAGTCAGTTTAGAGGGGATCCAGTAGAAATTCTGGCTAAGAAGCTTGCCCGCCTTATTGGTCAGATGGAGGCGCACGAAGTGAATTGAATCCTCCGGCTGAAAAATGCTGGCGGGAATGTCCATGACGTGCCCGGAGCCATCCGCCGCAATATCCAAGGTTTTCGTCTGGTTGAATACGGGATGCAACTGCATGTCCAGCACCTCGGCATGCACAGTGAGTGATGGCGAGGGTGTGGGCACGCTGCTGACCACATAGATACTGTGGTCGTTATAGGAATACTGCACGTGGAGCGGCTCGTTGGCCTTCTTGGCTCCGAAATATCCGCCGCCCGTTTGCAAATAGTAGTCGTACAGATGCCAGATGATGGAAGGCCATGCATTGTTCAGCATCCACTGAACAACCCCGGTCGATGTGTATTTATTGCGCCCGTAAGCCTCAAACATCGCGCGCTCGCCATCGTACGCCATGGTCTGTGCGATTCTGGAGTACTCTTCCATCGAGTCAGGCCAGCCATACGTCTCGCGCATACCTCCGTTGAATACGTCCAGATTCATAAAAGAGCCGCCGCCTGCGTGATAGTCCCATACTGCGTCGATCGGCCACAGGTCCTGAGGTGGGATGAAGCGCCGTAAGCTGCTGGGCTGCGGAATGGCAGGCCCCGGACTGGTCTCCGTGTTGTAACCGAACGCGCCGCCATGGGCAGTATCCACGGACCAGTACGATGGCGCCACATAATCATAGGGTCCCGACATCTTTACGCCGGATGCTCCGCTCACGCTTGTGGGCTTTGCGGACGCGGAGGAGATAATTGCATTCGGCCACTGCGTCTCCTTTTCGATGTTAAGGTACGCCTGCTCCACGAACGGCGGGGGCGGATTGTCACTGCCATTCAGCCAGACGAAGAGAGATGCATGATGGCGAATGCGGAGCATCTGCGTGCGAAGGGATTCCGCCGCTACCTGATAATTTTCCGGGGTCCAGTCCTTCCAGTGCTCCCACTGATCGCAGCAGCACCAGCCCGCCATCACCAGAATTCCATTTTCGTCCGTCAAGCGATAGAACTCGTTCGCTTCCAGCTTTCCCTCCAGCCGGATTGTGTTCAGACGAAGGTCTTTGACCATGCGGATCTGTTGCGGCAGGTTCTCATGGTCCTCTCGCAGCATCAGGTCCTGAGACCATCCGCCGCCGCGAATCAGAATCGGCTTGCGGTTGATGCGGAACAGCCGCGCGCCCTTGTCCGTCAGCTCCGAAGTGGCCTCGCGGATACCCACGCGGGCTGAGGTCGTGTCCGACACCGCGCCATCGCTGGTGTATCGGACGGTCAAAGTTTCCAGCGGATGTGCACCCATCTCTCTGGGCCACCAAATGGCCGGATGTTTCAGCTTGAGCTGCGGAAATTGTTCGGGCGAAAAGCTGACGCTTTTACGTTCCCCCGCAGAAAGATCCACCGGCTGTCGAAACTGCCGCCCCGCGAAACTGCCGGACAGAGTCCCTTTGACCGGGTGATCGGTGCTGTTTTGTACTTCGGCCGTCACGGTAATGTCCGCCACATTGAGGCTCGAGTCCTCGAAATGGGTCGCGATAAAAGGGTGGCGAACCGCGACTGGTCCGGTCGTGACCAGGTTCACGTTGCCCCAAAGCCCCATATCCTTATCCGGCGGAAACGGGTTCCAATCCACCCAGTTGATGCCCAGGTCGCGTGGACCGGGCGCAAATATTTCGACCGCGATGACAATGGGCTTACCGGGGGTCAGCGCCTTGGTGATGTCGAAGTTGTAAACGCGATAGGCCCCGGCGATCTGTTTGGAGTCGGCAATCAGGTGGCCATTGACCCAGAGATTGGCGCGGTAGTTGATGCCGCCGAAATGGAGCCATGTTGTTTTGCCGCGCGACACGGTCGCGTGCTGCAACTGGTCTCGGTACCACCAGCCGCAGCGATAGGGGCTGTTGGCGGGCATTTCCAGATTGGAAAAGAATTTGCCCAGTGGATAGTCTTCGCCCGGAATTTTGCGCAGATTCATCCCGTAATAGGGATCGGGGAAAATACCGGCAGCCACCTGGGCCGCCAGGACGGTGGACGGAATTGTGGCCTTGATCCATCCCTGGGTCTGGTAGTTAGCCGAAGAGATCTGCTGTCCATCCGCTTTTACAGTGCAGGCGGACTGGATTGCCCAACCGTGGTGCAGAGGGATGGATTTGCCGCTGGCGGGGATTCGCGCAGGCGTCTGGGCCAAGCCGGACGGGATTCCGAAACTCCCCGCAAGGACGAGCAGCCAGCCGAACACAATTTCGCGATGAAGCTTTCTCGACAATTCTTCCTCCCGTGGGTGGTCCCGGTGCGCACCGGAACCGGGTAAGACTCTTGCAAGCTGGAATCCAATGCCGGATAGACATTGAATCGGTTGAATCAGCCCTTTTTAAGCTTCACGCCCGGAGTTGTCAAGAGGTGTTTTTTTGTTGCCGGCTCGCGGCGGGGAATTTTCGCATCGGACCGTGGGGGCGCGGTCGATTCCCGCGCAACCAGCTCCGGCAACAATAACTCCAGACGGCCCTGTCGCTGGTCCGAGCTTTCAGGGTCCTGGATCTGGCTCAGGATACGTTCGACGGCAAGGGCACCCATCTGCTCCATCGGCTGGCGAATGGTTGAAAGACTGGGACTCGCAAGCGCGGCATAGGGCACATCATCGAATCCCAATACGGAGCAATCCTCCGGCACGCGCTTACCCGCTTGGCGCAGCGCACGAATTGCGCCAAACGCCGTGAGATCGTCGAAGGCGAGTATTGCCGTGAAACCGGGATTGCGCTCCAGCAGTTTGCGAGTGAGCAAGACGCCTTCCTCAAAGCTGGATTGTGGATCGGAGGATCCCGTCAGTTCGACCACCCATTGCTTCGCGAGTTTCAATTTTGCTTCGGAGGCGAAACGTAAAACTCCCTCCCACCTGCGGCTGCTGTCCCATAGTTGACGAGGCCCGCGGATAAAGGCGATTTTTCTGTGCCCCAGAGAATGCAGATGCTGGAGCGCAAGATATCCGCCATTTTCGTTGTCCACCAGAACCGATCCAATGGGGCCCTTTTGCAGGGCAGACCCAACCAGGATCGTGGGAACGCTGGGATGTTCCAGCTCGGTTAAAAAATCGATGTCGATAAAAAGCCAGTTGGCCACGACAATCAGTCCTTCAACACGGTTCCCGAGCAGCATAGTCATATAGCGCTCGAACTGCTGGCGCTGGTTGTGCGCGTCCATGATAAAGGGCAGGAAGTCTGTGGGGTATAGCTTGTTTTCGATCCCCTGCAGGATCAGGGTGCAGAAAGGATCAGCTATATTGAAGACCATCACGCCGATCGTATTGCTGCGCCGTTTCCTCAACGAGCGGGCAAACGCATCGGGACGATAGCCCAAACGCTTGGCCACTTCGCGGACATGCTCTTTGGTGGTCGCAGCTACATAACGCGAGAGAGGCGCCTCATTCAGAACGAT
>DAHVZT010000070.1 GCA_027323885.1 Acidobacteriaceae bacterium | reverse complement strand
ATGGTGGGTGAGTAGCGGATGAAAGAAACCAGAGTGAGCTGTAGCGCGCGGTCCTTCTGCAGGACACGAGCGAGCGCATCGTCCAGCGCGTTCGGATCATTGGGCGCAAGCTTAACGTGTGCCATTCCGCGTTCGACCGCGGTTTGCACTGCCAGCAGCACCTGATGCGCCGCGATATCGTTGTGGCGATAGCTCTGCTGGATGCGCTCCGACAATAGCTGCGCAAGATAAAGTGTCGAAAGCAAAACAACCAGACCGGAAACCATCCCGGTGATTGCCAGTACGAGCTTGACGCGGATTCTCATCTAGAACTCTGGAGTCTAGAATACCCGTTGCCCGGCTAAATTGAGCGTTTGTCGGAGTTCAACTGAATGCCGCAGTAACGGCCCTGGGGTCCGTCGCATCAGGGCTTTATCAGTCGGGGGAGCTGGATGAGCCGCCATACTCCTTCAGCTTATTATGGAGAGTTTTCAAGCTGATTCCCAAAATATCTGCAGCGCGGGTCTTATTGTTCCCTGTAAATTCCAGCGTCCGCACGATCAGGCGCTTCTCCGCTTCATCCACGGTAGTTCCAACAGGCATCTGCACCTTGTCCGGATCTTTGGCCGCGGCGTTTCGGACGGCTCCAAATCCCCGCGGCAGGTGCGATGGTTTCAGCGTTCCGCTTCCGCACAGGACGACGGCGCGCTCCAGAACATTCCGCAATTCCCGCACATTCCCAGGCCAATCGTAGGTCTCGAACTCCTGCAAAACCGCAGGTTCTACCCCGTTCACCTTGCAGCCGTGCCGCTCATTCATCGTGCGGATCATAAACTCGGTGATGAGCGGAATGTCCTCGCGATGTTCGCGCAGCGCGGGCATGTGAATGTTGAATACGTTGAGCCGGTAGAAAAGGTCATTGCGCAGGTGGCCCTCTTCAATCGCGGTCAGCGGATCCTTGTTCGTGGCCGCCAGAACTCGCACATTAATCGGCGTTTCCACTTTGCTGCCCAGCCTTCGCAGCGTGCGGTCCTCCAGCACGCGCAGCAGCTTCGCCTGGGTCGCGATCGGCATTTCTCCTATTTCATCCAGCAGCAGAGTGCCTTCCTCAGCCAGTTCGAAACACCCGGCCCGCCGTTCCACGGCTCCCGTAAATGCCCCTCTTTCATGGCCGAAGATCTCACTTTCAATCAAGGTCTCCGGGATTGCCGCACAATTGACCGCCACGAAGGGTTTATTGTTGCGCCCGCTCAAATCATGCAAGGTCCGCGCAACCACTTCCTTGCCCGTACCACTCTCGCCGGTGATCAGCACGGAAACGTTGTTGGGAGCGATGCGCTCGATCAGCGTGAAGATTTCCTGCATGTGTGCGGATTTTCCAACAAGAGATCCCAACACACCCGTTTGGCGGCTGTTGCTGCGGACCGTGTCGATGTAGTGTTCCGCCTCCTGCTGCGAGCTGGCGCTGATCAAGATGCGTTTGAGCCGGACGGGGTCCACCGGCTTCTGAATGTAATCGAACGCGCCAAGCTTCATGGATTCAACCGCGCTCTCGATGCTGCCCTGGGCGGTCAGCATGATAACGGCCAGCTTTTGCTCCAGCTCGCCGAGATGACGCAGAAGAGTCAATCCGTCCATGCGCGGCATCTTGAGATCGGATACCAGAATCGTTGGATTCCACTCCTGCAGCCGTTCCAGCGCTTCCACTCCATCCTGAGCCACAGCCGTGGAGTAGCCCCAGCCGGAGATCAGCTCGGCGAGGCCCATGCGGGCGTTTCGTTCATCTTCGACGATCAGTACTTTTTGATCCATAGAGTGGGACAATCGCTGGCGCCGCAAAAACGAAGGACGAATCCAGGGGGGGTGGACCAGGTCCTGCACCAACGGGATGTTAGCCAGACGGCGGCTCAGCGTGAAGACATCCCCTTCTGTTTGTACCATGGCTGGGGATTTGTCGTCTTGGGCAAGGCGGCGGGGGCCTCAAAGAGCCCATTGGTCATCAGGTCTGCTGTCGATGTATGCTGGCTCGTTATGGAATATGAGATCTCCGCGGAAGTTCTGAAGGAAAAAATGCAGTCCGTCCCGGTCGAGGCAAACGGTTCCGAACTCTGTCTGCTTGATGTTCGCGAACCGTGGGAGACTTTCCTGGCCTCGATCCCAGGCGCGCGCCTTATTCCCATGGGAGATCTGCCGTCGCGAGCGCATCAGGAGCTCGATCCTGACGCCCATATCGTCGTATATTGCCATCACGGTTCACGCTCGCTCAGCGCCACCATGTGGCTGCGCGAGCAGGGCTTTACCCGAGCCCAATCCATGGCTGGCGGCATCGACGCCTGGTCCCAGAAGGTGGATCCGAGCATCCCGCGTTACTGAGATCCCGATATAGCTCAAGGAGATCCATGCCTAGTCCTGCAGTCCAGTTTGCATGCGACAACCAGCCTCGCTTCCTGGAGCAACTGAAAGGCCTGCTGCGCATTCCCTCCGTCTCCACTCTGCCGGAGCATCGCGGCGATGTGCGGAGAACGGCTGAGCTTCTGGCGGCGGAGCTTGAACGGATCGGGCTGGAACACGTCGCCCTGATCGAGACGGAAGGCCATCCGCTCGTCTATGCGGACTGGCTGCACGCGCACGGAAGGCCGACCTGCCTCTGCTATGGCCACTATGACGTTCAACCGCCGGACCCGCTTGAGGAATGGATCAGCCCGCCATTCGAACCAACCGAGCGAAATGGCAGCCTGTATGCTCGTGGCGCGGTGGACGACAAAGGTCAGATGTACATGCACCTTAAAGCATTGGAAAGCCTGCTGCGGGTGCAGGGCGGACGGCTGCCCATCAACGTTCGAGTGATTCTGGAAGGCGAAGAGGAGGTGGGCGGCGAAGGCATTGCCTCTTTTGTGCAGAAGCATCCGGAGCGGTTGCAGGCGGATTTCGCATTAATCTCCGATACGGAAATGTTTGCGCCCGACCTGCCTACCCTCTGCGTGGGCTTGCGCGGCATGATCTATACCGAGATTGAAGCGCGCGGCGCAGCTACCGATCTGCACTCCGGCATGTATGGCGGCGCTGCTCCCAATCCGTTCTTTGCGCTGTGTCAGGTGCTGGCGCAGCTTAAGAACAGCGACGGCCGCATCTTAATTCCCGGAATTTACGATGACGTGAAGGAACCCTCCGCCGGGGAACTCGCGGCGTGGCGGTCCTTGCCCTTCGATGAACGGGAATTCCTGCGTCATGAGGTTGGCTCCACTGCCTTGACCGGCGAGCCGGATTTCTCCGTGCTGCAGCGCCTTTGGGCGCGTCCGACTTTGGAAATTCACGGAATGCCCGGAGGATTCACCGGCACCGGAGCGAAGACTGTAATCCCCGCCAAAGCAGCCGCCAAGGTTTCTATGCGCCTGGTGCCGGATATGGCGCCCCAGAAAACCTTCCAGATGTACAAGCGCCATGTCGAATCGCTCTGCCCCAAGGGGATCTCCCTGGACGTCCGTCTGATCCACTCCGGAGATCCCATTGTCATAGGCGTGGATAATCCCTATGTCCAGGCGGCGACCGAGGCCATGCAGGAGGTCTTCGGCAAGCAGACGGTGTTTGTCCGCTCGGGAGGCTCCATCCCGATTGTCGGGGATTTCGAGCGCAGCCTGAAGATACCCTCGGTCATGATGGGCTTCGGCCTGCCGGATGACAATCTGCATGCACCGAACGAGAAATTCAGCATCGCGAATTTCTATCGCGGCATTGAGTCCTTGATCGGTTTTTTTGAGCGGCTGGGTCACGGCTGAAGTCAGTCCTCTATGCCGAACAAAGGTATCGAACAAGGGTGCTTGGCGGAAAATTCGCAAGCCTCTCCAGATGGTTGGCCGCTGCCGGTTTCCGGTTTTGTTCTGGCCGGAGGGAAAAGCTCGCGCATGGGCCGGAACAAGGCAATGCTTCCATGGCACATTTCCCGGACCCGGACGGAAACTTTGCTGGACCACACGGCCAACCGTCTGCGTGTGGTCTGCGATCCGGTGGCCATTTGCGGATTTGTCCCCGGCTCACAGCCGCCCGCTCCTGATTCTCCCAGCTTGCCGCCTAACGTCACCAGCGCGCTAGCCCAAATTCCAGATGCGAGACCTGGAACAGGTCCGCTCGGCGGCATTGTGGCCGCGCTGGAGCAGTCCAGGACGGACTGGAATCTGTTCCTTGCGATCGATCTGCCTCTGCTGCCTGCCGGATTTCTGCGGGATCTTCTGAATCGCGTTCCCGCCGGGCGAAGCGAGCCCTTGTGCATCATCCCGACGCTCTCCGGGAGACCGCAGCCGCTGTGCAGCGTGCTGCATCGTTCACTGGCCTGCGGGCTCCGAAATGCCCTCGAATCTGGCCAATACAAGGTGATGCTGGCCTTGCAGCTGGCAGCCGAAAAAGTGGCTCCCGCGCGCCCCGAAGCGGTGGCCCTTGACCTTTGGGAAATTGAGGATCTCCCCGCCGAGGCCGGGTTGCAGCCGTGGGAATGGTTCCTGAACGTCAACACGCCGGCCGACTGGGACCGGGCCGAAGAACTCGCCTTGCGCAGCCTTGAGGAAGACGCGTGATCGTTGTTGGCCGACGACGGGCGTCCGCAGTTCTGGTCCGCTTCCGCTATCTTTAGGATTGATGGCAGAACCCGAAATAATTCCGGTTGAAATTCACACTCCGCAACAAGGCCACGCCAATGGGAACAGCGGAGCGCTGTCCGCCGCAGGAGATGCGAAGGCCGTTCCAAAGGACGAGCGCACTCCGTTTATCGAATTCGAGAACGTGTCAAAGGCGTTCGGCGACAAAGTCGTGCTGAATGAGGTCAGCTTCTTTGTCATGCCGGGCGAGACCCTTTGCATCATCGGCAGGAGCGGCGTGGGAAAATCCGTCTCACTGCAGCAGATTCTTGGATTCATGCAACCCGATGCGGGGCGGATCCTTGTGGCCGGAGAGAATATCGTCGGTTACAGCGAGAGGCAGATGGAGCCAATCCGCCGCAAAGTCACGATGGTGTTCCAGAACGGCGCTCTGTTCGACTCACTGACCGTGTTCGAGAACGTCGCATTTCCTTTGCGAGAGCGACGAGAACTGCAGGAGGACCAGATTGTCCAGATCGTCAATGGACTGCTTGGCATGATGAACGTCAGCGACATGGCGGACAAGCTTCCATCGGATTTGTCCACAGGTGTGCGGCGCGCGGTGGCCAT
>DAHVZT010000080.1 GCA_027323885.1 Acidobacteriaceae bacterium | reverse complement strand
ACCTTGGCTTCCAGTGCCTTGCCGATGCGTTTTTCTTTGCGCGCATCTTCCAGACTTTTTAGGACTTCATCCCGAATCGAAAGCAGCTCCCGCCATTCGCCAAGCAGATTCATGGCCGTTGCGGGAGCCAGTTCGTCCAGCCGCGGAAAGAGCGCCAAATGCACACTCGGTTCACGGCCTTTCACTGCGGGCAGGTACTTCCATACCTCGTCCGCGGTGAAGCTTAAATACGGGGCGGTCAGGCGAACCAGCGCCTCCGTAATGCGCCAGATCGCGGTCTGCGCGGAGCGTCGCGCGGGATCGTTGGGCGCAAAAATGTATAGGCGGTCCTTGAGCAGATCGAGATAGGTCGCGCTCAGGTCGGCGGTACAAAATTCGTTGATGGCGTGATAGACGCGGTGAAATTCCATTTCGCCGTACCAGCGTAGGACCTTGTCCGTCAGTTCGGCTGTGCGCGCCAGCATGTATTGATCGAGCGGTAGCAATTGCTCGAACGGCAGGGCATCGGTTGCGGGCGTAAAGCCGCCAAGATTCCCCAGCAAAAAGCGAAAGGTATTGCGCAGCTTGCGGTAGATATCTTCGGCCAGCCGCTTCATCAGAGGAATGCTGGCGACGACGTCCTCGCGAAAATCCACGGACGCGACCCACAAGCGAATGATGTCGCCACCAAACTGCTCCGCAACCTGGACGGGATCCACGCCGCCGCCGGAAGACTTCGAGAGTGCGCGCCCCTGCTCGTCGAGCGTCCAGCCGCAAGTGGCCGCGCTGCGATACGGGGCAGCGTTTTTCACACCGATGGCGCAGAGCAGGGAAGACTGGAACCATCCCCGATGTTGATCGCCGCCTTCAAGATACAAATCCGCAGGCCAGGGAAGACCGAAGCCCGCCTGCTTGCCAAGGACTGCGGCCTGGCTTGCCCCGGACTCGAACCACACATCCAGAATGTCCATTTCCTTGCGAAATTGAACGCTGTCGCACCCTGGCGTGGTGCACGCCGTTCCCTCAGGAAGAATGGTTTGCGCATCGCGGATATACCAGGCGTCTGCGCCCTCTTTCTCGAATAGCTGGACGACCCTGCGATTTGCTTCCGGATCATGCAGCGGCCGGTGACATTTCTCGCACAGGAAGACCGCGATCGGAACACCCCAGATGCGCTGGCGCGAAATACACCAGTCCGGTCGCGTGGCAACCATGTTGGAGATGCGCTCCTGGCCCCAGCCTGGATCCCAACGGACCTTTTTGATCTCCTCCAGTGCCCGTTCCCGGAATGTGGTGGTGCTGCCGTCAGGGTTCTGCATCGGCGTTTCCATCCCAATGAACCATTGTTCTGTTGCGCGAAAAATGACCGGGTTGTGGCAGCGCCAGCAATGCGGATAGGAGTGCTCGATATCGATGCGCGCGAGCAGCGCACCGCGCGACTTCAACAGTTCAATGATCGGCTCATTGGCATCGTGGATCTTCTTGCCGTCGTATTCTGGAAGGCCGTTGCGCAGGCGCCCTTCCGCATCCACATTGCAAGTCTGGTCCAGTCCGTACCGCGCGCCCGTGTAAAAATCGTCCGCGCCGTGCGATGGAGCGGTGTGCACCGCGCCCGTACCCTGGTCCGCGGTCACGTAGCCGGCAAGAACTCCGAGAACACCGCGCTCCAGAAACGGATGCTGAAACGTCGAGTGTTCCAGTTTGCGGCCAGGGAAACGTGCAATTTCCTTGGTGCCTGTCAGCCCGCAGATTTCCGCAACGGCCGCAGCAAGCGATTCCGCCACAATGTAAACGTCGCCGCCGGACTCGAGCGCGACGTATTCAAAATCAGGATGAAAGGCGATGGCCAGCGATGCCGGAAGGGTCCAGGGCGTAGTTGTCCAAATGATCGTATAAACGCGCTTGCCAGCCAGGGCCACGTCGAGCGCAGCGGGATCGCTGGTCAATGCGTACCGCACATAGACGCTTGGACTGGTGTGCATCTCGTACTCAACCTCGGCCTCCGCAAGCGCGGTGCGGTCGTGGGTGCACCAGTACACCGGGCGAAGACCTTTGTAGACAAAGCCACGCTCGAGAAACTCAAAGAATGTTTCGACGATGCGAGCCTCGTACGATTTCGTCATCGTGGAATAGGGATGGTCGAACTGGCCGAGCACGCCGAGGCGCTGAAATTGTGCCCGCTGCAACTCCAGGTACTTGTCGGCATAGGCGCGGCAGGCACGCCGCACATCGATGGGCTCCATCTCCAGCTTTTTACGGCCAAGCTGCTCGTCTACTTTGATTTCGATCGGCAGCCCGTGACAGTCCCATCCTGGTACATACGGCGAGTCGTAACCGGCCATCGTTTTCGTCTTGACGACAAAATCCTTCAGGCACTTGTTCATCGCGTGGCCCAGGTGGATCGGCCCATTGGCGTACGGCGGACCGTCGTGCAGCAGATAAATGGGCGCGCCTTTCCGGGCTGCGCGGATCTGCTCATACAGGCGCCATTCTTCCCAGGAGGCCAGCCGGGCCGGCTCATTCTGCGGAAGATTGGCTTTCATCGGAAATTCGGTGTGCGGCAGGTTCAGGGTCGCTTTTAGATCCGGCCCAGCAGGCATAGCTTCTCCGTAACAATTTGCTTGTACTTCGATGATAAATGCAGAGTGCAAAGATCCCGGGAAGCTGAAACGTATTTGGGGTCTGGCGCGTCTATTTAGGTAACAGAAAAGTAACGTCCAGATCTGCACAGCTTTTAAGGAAATCTAAAAGCACCCGGAAAAAGAGCGTTGTCAGTCACAAAGAGTCGAAAAATCACGCATAATTGAAGTATTGAGGGAATGTTCGGCTTCGCCGTTACGCGCTTTGCTTTTGAAGTCCTCATACAACATGATGTCGAATCAGCTCCTTGTACCGCCCGAAATCGAGACTGAAAATACGGTGAATCCTGAAGCGCCACTCCTGTGGAGCCATGTGCAGGATGTAGAAGGCTCCTTCTGGAGCTCACTGGTGCAAAACCTCCGGGAGAGAATTGCACCGGTGCGGCAGCCTCCGCTACTGCTGCAGTCGAAACCCGTAGCCGTGCCGGATCCGTTCCATCAAGAGCCGCTGTGGGCGGAAATCCGGGATGATTTCCGGGATGTCTTCTTTCCTTCGAAACTCCCGCCCTTGCAGCTGCAATCCCATGAGATTCCGGTTATCGATCCCCTGGCGCCCCCCAGGGACCGTACCTCCAGCCTGATTTCCATCGGGGTGCATGTAGTCCTGTTAGCGGGAATCATCGGCCTGATGTTGTGGCACCCTAAGAGACACATTGCGGAAGTAGTTCCGCCGCCACACTTCAACATCACTCCCTTCGTACCGTTCAGCGCCAGCCAGCAGGCTTCCGGTGGCGGCGGCGGGGGCGGCGACCGCTCTCTGATGCAGGCCGCACAAGGGAAACTGCCGAAGCTGGCGAAGACACAATTTGTTCCGCCGGATGAGGTCATTCGCAATCCCAAGCCCAAGCTCACCGTGGAGCCCACTGTGGTGATGCCGCCGAATTTGAAGCTGCCGAACAACAATCTGCCCAACCTGGGAGATCCGGCGACGATTGTGCATGGACCGGCCTCCAACGGCACAGGAAGCAATGGCGGCATCGGCTCCGGCCAGAGCGGCGGCATCGGCTCCGGTTCCGGCGCGGGAGTTGGCCCAGGGCAGGGCGGTGGTTATGGCGGCGGCCTGTACCGCGTCGGCGGCGGCGTTTCTCCGCCCGTAGCGATTTACATGCCCCAGGCAGAATTCTCCGAACAGGCCCGCATGGCAAAGTATCAGGGACAATGTGTCGTAGAAGTTGTCGTGGACGCCAACGGAAATCCACGCAATCCGCGTGTCGTGCAGCATTTGGGTATGGGTCTGGATCAGAAGGCGCTCGAAGCGGTCAGGCAATATCGCTTCAAGCCAGCCATGCTAAACGGTCATCCGGTCGCCGTCGACATCAATGTGATTGTTGACTTTCACATTTACTAGCCGGTGGGCTACAAACCGGGTCAAATCCTGACTGGTGAACAACGGCGGTCTCACAAAGAACTGAGGTTTGTCTCGTACAAGCCGGGCGAGCGCCTGGGGCCACGCCGTGTCGCTCATCTCGTGCAAAGATTCCTCGGCTCCGCTCCAAAGCACCGCATCCGCGCGGTCCAGAACATATTGAGCAGATGGTTTGAAGTCACGGTTGGATGGGTCCAGCACCGTGAGAAAAAGATCCGGCTTCAGAAATCGCACGATGCTGTTCGATTCCAGAATGGCGTTTACGGATCTCGAAATTTCCTTACGGACGCGCGGCATCGCCTCCGCGAGTTGTCCCTGCCGTGTTCGCACCCAGCAGCTTCGTACAGCGCCTGCCGCTAAAAACCGTGCCGTATCTGTGCCGCTGGTGGACGAACGCTCCTCCGTTACGGCGACTGTATGTGCGTCGGTCTCACAGTCGCAAGGTTGGCCGTTTGCCGAGCACACCCCGTGGCCGAATTGCGTTACTTTGAAGGCAGTCCACCGCATTTCAGGCAAGGCCTGGATCAAGCCAGCTACGACCGAGGTCTTTCCAATGTTGCGCGTATGTCCGCCGACCACCACGATTGCCATGGAGTCCTACTCTTTCGCCTTGCCAGCAAGGCGCGCCAGTACCGCCAAACTCTTCAGGTATTCGCGCAGCGGCTGTGCGGGACGCCCCCAGAAGACCATTCCCGCACCGCGCAACTTTTTTTTGCTCAGCACGCCTGCGCCTCCTCCCAGGATTACGTCCCCGCCTACGTCCGCGTGTTCTCCAATACCGACCTGACCGCCCAGGACTGCGCCGTCTCCGATGCTGCTGCTGCCCGAAATACCCGTCTGCGCGGCTATGACTACGTTCCTGCCCACGCAAACGTTGTGGCCCACATGCACCAGGTTATCCAGTTTCGATCCCCGCCTGATGCGGGTTTCTTCCAGTGCGCCCCGGTCCACTGTCGTGTTCGCGCCGATCTCCACATCTTCCTCAATGGTGAGCGTTCCCTGTTGAGGGAACTGCGTATAGTCGCCGTTGATCGCGTTGCGAACATAGCCAAACCCATCGGAGCCCAACACGCATCCGGCATGCACGGTTACGCGATCACCCAGCGAAACCCCCTGATAGATCACTACGCGAGGATAAATCCGGCAGTCCTTGCCAATCCGCACTCCTTCGGCAATTACAGAGCCAGTGCCGATCCGCGTGCCGCTATCGATGCGAACGTTGTCCCCAATCACGGCATACGCTTCAACGGAAATATCGCTGCCGAGCGCTACGTTCGCTCCGAGAATCGCTGTTGCATGCACGCCGGCGGGCGGCGGATCGCTGCGCAACAAAATCGCCGCCTGGGCAAAAGCAAGCCTCGGCTGGGTGACCACCAGCAGGGGCTTGTCGCCCGAGGCTGCACCCTCAGCCAGTTTCGAGGTGGTCAGTACAGCGGCTGCCGGTGAAAGCAACGCCTCGCGCAACGCCACTTCCCCTTCTGCGAACACGATGGAGAATTTGTCGGCGTTTCGGACACTCGCTACTCGTCGCACCGGCTCCGAAAGCCGCTCCTGATCGGCGCAAATGCACTGCGCGGAGAGAGCTACGGCCATTTGGCGAAGCGAAAGCATAGCACCATGGTAGCCGAGCCCGGTCAATAAAGCGGCGGCTCCCCTGGCGGCCGCGTCTTCCAGCGGCGATGGACCCAAAGCCATTGGTCCGGGTAGCGGCGTATCACGTTCTCCAACGCTGTGGTGAAAATCTGCGTATTTGCGATCGCGTCGCGTTCCTCGTCGCCTGTGCTCACCAGTTCGATCGGGTGCAGGAAGTGCAGAACGTAACGCTGTTCTTGCGCCTCCCACACCATGAAGCCGGGCAGGACCGTCGCGCCGGTACGCAGCGCCACACGCGCCACGCCTGAGGCGGTGCAGGCCGCTTGTCCAAAGAAGTCCACAAAGACGCCCTGCGGCGGCGTCATGTTGGTGTCCATCAACACTCCGACAGTTTCGCCCGCCCGCATTGCGGCGATCAGGCCCCGCGCAAAGTCGTTTTTGTGCAGGACACGGTTGCCGTGCATGCACCGAATCGCGTTGACAAAACGATCGACTCTGGGATTGTCGAGCCGTCGAATGACCATGCTCATCGGATACCCGGCGAGTGAATGGTAAAAGCTGGAGAGTTCCCAGGCGCCCAAATGCCCGGTGAGCACCAGCACGCCGCGGCCGCGTTGACGCGCTTCCAGATAGTGTTCCAGCCCCTCATACCGGATGAAGCGATTGGCCTCTTCGAGCGTGTAGTGGGGCATTTTGCAAAACTCCGCAAGCTGCCAGCCCAGGTTCCTGTACATGGTTCGCAGAGTGCGTTTGCGGGCTTGGCTCGTCTGGCCGGGGAAGGCGCGCGCCAGGTTGATGAGCGCGGTCCGGCGTAGCCGTGGCAGGGCCAGATACGCCAGCTTGCCTAAGATGGATCCGGCTGCGCGCGCAACTCCACGCGGCAGCAGACCCAGCAGGTTGACGGCGAGCCAGACCAGCCCGAATTCCAATCTTTGACGCATCGTGACTTAACCCCCGATTCTACCGAGTGGGCCCGTTGGATGGGGGGAAGAGCGGTATTTAAGACCGGCCGGCAACCTCTTTGCTGTTTTGGTGCTCTAATCAGGTTAATACGCGGGCCCACGACGGCTTGCGACTCTGGAGCGAACGACATGGACAAATTGAAGTTCTGGATTGCATTTGGTGTAGGCGTGGGAGCGGGAGCAGCAATCGCTCTCCTGTATGCTCCACAGCCGGGGGATCGCACCCGGAAACAATTGAAGCGCGGGCTGGAAGATGCGACCGAGCGGTTTCAGGAAACAGCGGAAGATCTGAGCTCCAAAGCGGAAAAATACAGTAAACAGGCTGAAAAGGTGATTCGCCGTGGCAAGGATGTCGTCGATGACACCGTCAAGCAAGCGACTTCAGTCGCCAGTAAAGTAGCGGGTTTCATTTAGCCGAAAATTTCCAAAGGGTCGGGCCGTGAGCCCGAAATGGCTGTTGTGGCTACGTGAAGTACATGCCAATTCGACAGCCTTACAAAAGAAGCTCCGCCAAGGCGGAGCTTCTTTTGCGTTGGTGCGCTGAACCTTCGACCGGATCACGCGCTATAGAGCAGGATTCCTTCCGCTGTTCGCTCTTCACCCTCTTTACCGATCGGTCGATAGAACAACTGATTGTTGTCCAGGTAGACCTCAAGGAACGCCGGCCGCTCCTGGATGTTTCCCCCGATGAGTGCTTCCGACAGCGGATCCTCCACGTAGCGTTGTAAGGCCCTGCGCAGGGGGCGCGCGCCGTAGCTCCTGTCCACCAGTGTGCGGTCAAGGATCCACTTCTTCGCATCCTCCATCACAGAGATGGTAATAGCTTTCTGTGCCAGATTCGCATTCAGTTGCTGCACGAGCAACTCCATGATCTGGATCAGGTCGGCATCGGACAAAGCCTGGAAGATGATGATCTCATCCAGACGGTTCAGGAACTCCGGATTGAAAGTGCGCTTGACCTCATTTTTAACCAGGTCCTCCACCTTTTCGGCGACGGTCGTTTCCTTGTCGGAAGCGAAGCCGAGACCCTGCCTCTTTTGCAGGTGACGCGCGCCGATGTTCGACGTCATGATCAGGATGGTGTTCTTGAAGTCCACCGTATTGCCCAATCCGTCTGTAAGCTGACCGTCTTCAAACACTTGCAACAGAATGTTAAAGATGTCTGGGTGGGCCTTCTCGATCTCATCCAGCAGCACGACGGAGTAGGGCGACCGCTTTACCCGCTCAGTCAGTTGGCCGCCTTCCTCATACCCCACGTAGCCCGGCGGCGAACCGATCAGTTTCGACACGGAGTGCTTTTCCATGTACTCCGACATGTCGAAGCGTATGAGCGCCTTGTCGCTGCCAAACAGGAAATTCGCCAGCGAACGCGCAACTTCGGTTTTTCCCACTCCGGTTGGGCCAAGGAACAGGAAGGACCCAATCGGCCGGTTCGGCGACTTGAGCCCCGCGCGGGAACGGCGGATGGCGCGCGCCAGCGCGGAAATCGATTTCTCCTGCGAAATGATGCGCTTGTGGAGTTCTTCTTCCACGCGAAGAAGCTTTTGCGTCTCTTCCTCTTTGATGGAGGTGACTGGCACGCCTGTCCAGCGGCTCACCACATCTTCGATGTCCTCCCGGCTGACTACCCCTGCCGTAGAGTCATCCAGGTGATATTTATCGCGCAGCGCACGAAGGTTCTCGCGTTCCTTCCGTTCTTCGTCGGAGTAGAAACGCGCCTTCTCGAATTCGTGGTTCGCGATCGCGTTCTCCATGCGATGCACAATGAACTTGATCCGCTTCTGGATTTCCGTGATCTCCTCGGGCAGGGAAGTCTGCCGCAGCTTGACGCGCGCCCCCGCCTCATCGATCAGATCGATCGCCTTGTCCGGCAGAAAACGGTCCGGAATATAGCGGCTGGAGTGGTATACCGCGAACTGAATCGAGTCGTCCGTATAGCTGACCGCATGAAACTTCTCATAGCGGTCCTTGATTCCCATAATGACCTTGACGGCATCTTCCTCGTTCGGCGGCGGGACTTTCACCGCCTGGAACCTGCGCTCCAGCGAACGGTCTTTTTCGATGGATTTACGATATTCCCCCGGAGTGGTTGCACCGATGCACTGAATTTCTCCGCGCGACAGGGCTGGCTTCAAAATGTTCGCGGCATCGAGCGAGCCTTCCGCCGAACCAGCGCCCACCAGTGTATGCAGCTCATCTATGAAAATGATGGAATTCTGGTTCTCCATCAGTTCCTTCATGATGGTCTTGAGCCGCTCTTCAAACTGGCCCCGGTATTTCGTTCCCGCCACAATGAGAGAGAGATCCAGACCGAGCACGCGTTTATCGGCCAGGAAGCTCGGCACGTCCCCGTCGGAAATACGTTGCGCCAGCCCTTCGACAATGGCGGTTTTGCCCACTCCCGGCTCTCCAATCAAGACGGGGTTGTTCTTGGTACGCCGGCAAAGGATCTGGATGACGCGATCAACTTCCTGATCGCGGCCCACCAAGGGATCGAGCTGATTGTCCAGCGCCGCCTGGGTCAGGTCGCGCGAAAACTCCGCCAGCATGCTGGTCTCACGGCTGCGAGAGGCCTGGGGAGCACGCTCCTGGGTGGTTCTCGCAAGCTCGTCGCGCACGCTGGAAAGCCGAAGCCCTCGTTCCAGCAGGATTTCCGAAGCGAAGCATTTTTCTTCCCGCAGGAGGCCCAGCAGCAAATGCTCGGTTCCGATGTGCTTGTTGGATAGGCGCTCAGCCTCCTCCGCCGCATAGGCCAGCACACGCTTGCATTCATTGGACAACGGCAGGTCCACCGACGTGGATACCTTTTCCCTGATCGTCGTATGCGCTTCAATCTGTTTGCGGATCGACTCGACGGAAGCATGAGACCGCAAAAATTTGTTGCTCAGCGCCTTATCTTCACGTAAGAGACCCAGCAGAAGGTGTTCTGATTCAATGTAAGGCGAGCCGAACTGGCTAGCCTCATAACGCGCAAAGAAAATGACGCGCCGCGCTTTCTCTGTGTACCGTTCAAACATATTTCCCCCTTGGCTCATGCCGCTCCGGTGATGTTCCACCCGGAGATGCGGTACGAACAATTGGATGCCCCGGCGCCTCCGGCGTTGCAGATTGTGATTCCAGAGACACATCGTCCGGCCCGCTGGCGTGCAGCCGAAGTTCATCAAGCCGGCCTGCATGCAGCCGGAGCGTACGTCCACAACGCCGTGCGATGTCCATGTTGTGGGTGACGAGAATGGAGGTCAACCGATGGGTCGTGTGCAGCCGTTCCAGCAGGCTAAACACGGCTTCGGCCGTGCGATTGTCCAGGTTTCCGGTTGGTTCGTCAGCCAGCAGCAGGCGCGGCTGGGTCACGAGCGCCCGCGCCAGCGAAACTCGCTGTTGCTCCCCACCGGAAAGCTCTCCCGCAAGGTGATGCATTCTTGGCTCCAGTCCTACCTCGCACAGCAGCTCGCGCGCTCTGTCCAGGGCTGCGGTTCTTGGCTCGTTACGCGCCAGCAGAGGCATCGCCGCATTCTCCAGAGCCGTGAATTCCGGCAGCAGGTAGTGCAGTTGCCACACATAGCCAATTGCCCGATTGCGGAAGCTGGCCGCCTGTCCTGCTGTTAATTGTTTTAGCCAAGTTGAGGCGCAGTATACGTCACCGGACGTCGGTCGATCAAGGGCTGCGAGCAAATGAAGCAATGTACTTTTACCAGAGCCCGATTCGCCAACAATTGCCAGCATCTCCCCCCGCCGCACGGTCAGATTCAACCTGTCGAAGAGAATGAGCGGCTGAGACCCGCACCGGTATTCCTTACGAAGGTCCTGGACCTGCAGAAGGATAGACTCATCCAGCGCGCCATTGGTAGGCGCCAGCTTCTCTGCAGACGCGATTTGTTGCGACTGCTGTCCGGCATCGCGAGTGGCTTCCTGATTCATGTACTGTCTTCATGATAGTTCTTCCCATTGCGAAATGTGACGGGAAGCCACTTCTGGATGACCAAGAAGAGCAACATGGATGGGTGTCGAGGATGCCTTGGCCATGGATCTGCTTCATCGCGGGTTGTTCCTGGGCCGATTGGAAGGTCCCAATGTACCGAAGGTCCCAATGTACCTCAGATGCTCTACTCGTACCGCAGCGCTTCTGCCGGAAGGATTTTGGCTGCGGACGAGGAGGGATACAAAGTCGCCACCAGGGAGACGCCGAGGGACACCAGCGCGACGATAACGCCATCCTGCCAGCGGGGTGCAAACGGTAGATAGTCGAGCGAGTAGACCTCCGCCGACAAGTGAATGAAACGATAGTGCCCGCCAGCCCAAGCCAGGCCGTAGCCAAGCACCAGTCCAGCCGACGTCCCCAGAATGCTGATGAGCATGCCCTGCCACAAAAAAATTCGGCGGACCTGCGAGGGCTGCACGCCATAGGACATTAGCACGGCAATGTCCCTGGTTTTCTCCATCACCATCATCGTAAGTGCGATCAAAATGTTCAGCGCGGCAACGCAAACGATGAGCCCAATCACGATGAACGTGACCACCTGCTCGAGACGTAACGCGCGGAACAGCTCGCGATTCTGCTCCATCCAGTTGGTCGTCATAAACCCTTTGCCCGCGACGTTCTCGATTTCGCGTCCGATTGCGTCGGCATGATAGAGATTGTCGACCTTGAAGCTGATGAGCGAAATGACGTTAGGCTCACCGAACAGGTGCTGCACGTCCGCCAGCCGGGCCAGCGCGAAGGATGAATCGTATTGGTAAAAGCCGGAATGGAAGATTCCAGCCACCTGAAAACGCTGGTATTTCGGGACGAGGCCAAACGGAGTCAACTCGCCCTGAGGGCTGGTCACCAGTACGGTGTTGCCGACGCTCGCGCCAATCTGCTCCGCCAGATCCGACCCGATCACCAGCGGTGGAGGCTGGGCATTTGCGCTTCCCACCGGGGTGGGAGCGTTCGCGTCCAATGCGCTTGCGCTTCCTTCCTTCACATTATCGAGCAGGGTGCTTACGGTCCGTTCCTCATTGGGCAGAATGCCTTTGACCAGCGCACCAGCCGAACGGGCCCCGCGGGAGATCAGAACCTGCCCGTAGAGAGCAGGCGCGTCCGCCGTCACATGCGGCAGACGACGCAGCCGGTCTGTCAAACTGCGCCAGTTTTCGATACCGTCGCTGGCGATGCGCATCAGCTCAATATGGGCGGTGGAACCGAGGAGACGCTGCTGCAGATCGCGCCTCATTCCGTTGGTAATCGCCAGGGCGAGGATCAGCGAAGCTACACCGGCAGCCACACCGAGGATGGAAATCGCAGTAATGATGCCGATAACGGCCTGCCGCCGTTTGGCGCGCAGATAGCGACTCGCAACGAAGAGTTCAAAGCGCATGCGATTCCTTCGGTACCGGACGACGGTCATTCGTGGCGACTGTCGCGCTTATATCAGGCGCGCAAGTTCCCGCGCCTCATCATAGAGGCATTTTCTGCCCCGTTTTCTTCCCGCTCGTTGCCTTGGACCCGGGATTACTGCACCGCCGCTTTTCCAGTCGCCGCATTTCCGGCGCGATCGATTACCCGCACGGCGACAATGTGCTGGGTTGTCGCGGGCGCATTTGTGGGCGTTGCGCCAGCAGCGGACTTCGGCACGGTCGCCAGGAAGTCATAATGCTCCTGCGCGGAATCGCTCAGTTTACCGACCGGCTCCACATACTGCCATGGGCCTGCGTCCACTGAGTAATAGGCCCGCGCCACTGTCGATAGGGAATCCTTCGCGTCAAACACAACGTGAATTGCGCCGTTCTGGACGGACGCCTGCAGCGGCGACAACACAGGCGGGGACGTGTCCAGCAGGAAGTGACCGCTGTCTTTGTACCCGGTGAGCCCGTCACCCTGCGAGTGAGAAGCGGCATCGCTTGCCACCACCCGGAGGGTATAACCGCCGTCTGGAATGCGGGTCAGATCGAAGGATGCATAGTCCTCCCGGATATTGCGCACAAGCGGCTGCCAGTTCGATTCGGAGTCCCCGCGATAGAAAAGTGAGTAGCGCATGGCGTCCCCATTGTCGTCGTGGGCCTTCCACCGGGCGGTCGCCCACGCGCGCTCCGGAAGCGCCATAAGGGGCTGCGCCGCCTCCGTGACCTGGTAGGAGATTCCGTCCGTAGCATTGGCAGGCAAATTGATCGGCACCGGCGTGACCTGACCCTCTGGATTGGTCGCGTTGGTGACCCGCGCGTGCAATTGCACGACGAGTTCGTCCACAACCGGCGCTACGTTTTGCGGTAGATAGAAAAAACCTACTTCGTCGAGCTTTGCATCCGGATGCATGACTGCTTTCCACTGCAGAAATCTGGCCTTCGGCAGGTTGGGCGCTTGCTGGCCCGGAGTAATCTTCTGCCAGTCGCTCCAGCCTTCCGTAGGCTGCTCAATGTTGCCCACCCTCGCGAACAGGTCGTATTTGCCAGAGCCGCGCACCTGCGCGCGTCCCCACTGCGACGCGAACTGCGCGTCTTTGACCGGGCTTGTATAGGTCGAGCTGTCGCCCTTGCCTGCTTGCTGCGCCGCCAGTTTGTACAGCTTGCCCGTATTGCTGGTACCCACGTACAGATCGCTTCCGCTCACAGTAAATGCTGTGGCCTGGTTAGCCTCAAGATGCGCCAGATCCGCATAATTTCCGTCCACGCCGATCCGGTAGAGATGGCCTTGATTTCCGCTTCCGGCAAGTAGGCCGCCTGTATTGCCGCGTGCGGCCATCTGCCATGCCAGCGCATACACCACGTCGTGCTGCGAGGCCCAAAGCTGGCGCGGCGCGCCGTCTGGCGCAATCTGATAGATGATCGTGCCGTCCGGGATCAACGTGCTGTCATTGGAAGAGGCGATCGATCCCGGCGTGACGACGACCAGCGTCGCCGTTACAGTTGGCTGATTGTGTACTGTGAGCGGAGGCAGAGTCGATTTGTTCTTGTCGCCCAGGGCTGCGACGTACAGGTTCCCTTGCGGGTCCATGGCCAATGCGGGAATCTCCCGCTTGGGAGACTCGAAGAGCACAAATCCTTTTCCGTCAGGACCGATACGATAAACCAGCCCGCGTCCGTCTGTGCCCGCGTAGAGCGCGCCGTCTCTGCCAAACAGCAGGGCACGAATGTGTTGTTCGCTGCTGAGAAAGAAACGTTCCGGGACAGCATCGGGCTTCTTCAAATCCACGCGATAGATCGCCGCCGGACCTCCTGTCGCGATATAGAGTCTGCCCTTCGCGTCGAACGCCAGGTCCCAGATGTACGTGGGCTGAGGATTGACCCGCTCAGGATCGAAGACGACAGGAGGCGCGGAATTCCCGGCGTGGGCCCCATCCTGCTTGTAGACGCGGGGCGGGGCATTGTCCAGCTTGACCTCCGGCCCGTTCGGGTCCAGCCGATACACCTTCCCGTTGGGAAGGGTAGCCGCGTAAAGCATTCCGTCCGGCCCGATGCGAACCGCCTGCACGGAGACATCCTTGGTCTCCAGGAGTTTGGTGGACTTGCCATCCGGCGCAATCCTCAAGACTGTGGCTGGCGAGCCGGTTCCCACATACGCATTTCCGCGCTTATCGACCGCCACGGACCACACGTAGCCAGAAGGAGTGGTGAAAACCGTCGTTGGCCGCGAAGAGGTTTCGAGCTTGCCATCGCTCAGGATGGCGACACCTTCCGGCCTGCCTTTTTCAAAGCTTTCAAAGCTGGATTGCTGCCAGAGTTTAGTGCCCTGCGCGAAAGCGAGAATCGATGAGGAGAAAAGCACAAAGCCAACAGAAAGTTTCCGCATATCTCTTTCGAGTGTACCGAATAGCAGGTTACGCGGATCATGGGAACGCTCGAACAAGTGGCTGCGGGATGCGGCGGTTACGTCCGGTAAGTCTGGCTCCTAAAGCGCGCCCTCTTCCACCAGAAGGCTCTCTTCCGTTTCCGAGGCTTGGGCCACATTCCGCAGGGACACATGTTCTGCACGGGCGAAAAACAGTCCGGGCGGGATGACCGTCAGAAAGGTCACGACGTAAAGCGTGAGCGCACAGGCAGTGGCCGCTTCCGGCCCAACCCCCAGAATGCTCGTCAATGCATAAATGATCGCAACCTGAGAACCCCCTCCGATGGCGGGCAACTGCGCGAAGGAGCCGAACATGCTGGCTGCCATCAAAACAATGGTCTGCGCTCCGGGAATCGCGGCCAGTTCCGGCAGTCGAAACGAGTGCACGATCGTGACATAGGCCAGGGCAATCAATCCCCAGGTGAGGAACGAGTACAACAATGCCAGCAGCAACTCGTTGATTCCGCCGATCGCTCCCAGGCCATGGCTGAAGGCCAGGACCTTCTCCTCAACCGTGTGTCCGATTTTTTTTGAGATCAGGCCGAAGCCTCGCCGGGCCAGGTCCGCAATTGACGGTCCGGCCATGCGGATGGCAAGCGCCACAAGCGCAAGCACCAGCGCCGCGGCGATGCCAATGTATCCCGCGCGTCGAAAATCCTCGTGGTGCGGCAGGCTGCGGACGGACGTGCTGACCGAAAGCGTGACAGCAATAATTCCGGCGGCGGCCAGCAGATCGAAAACGCGCTCCACCGCATACACACCAAGCTGGGACGTGAAAGTGACCTGCTGACGCCGCGCCACAAGATAGGGCCGGACGAATTCGCCCAGGCGGCCCAGAATTGCCACCGAGGTGAAGCCAATGAACTGTGCCGGAATCATCTGAGCTGGCGATGCGGGTTTGGTGGGCCGAAGAAAGACGCTCCAGCGGAACGCGCGGGTGATATACGCGCCGTAGATCATCGCGGTCGCCAGCACCAGCTTGGGCCACTGAATAGACCCGAAGGCCGCCGCCAGGGCCGACCAGTGAAAACTCCTCAGAGTGCGGAACTGAATGTAGATCAGGAGCAGAAGAACGGCGAACACCGCGGCCATGGCGGTCCATCGATTTTTTTTCATGCGGCTATATCTAGCTACCTTGTCGTAGGGCTTATCTGCCACCCAGCTTACTTTGGCCTGGGGCAGTCGCAGCGGCAAATGACGCCAATAAGGGTTTTTGCGCCGCTGTTTCTTTAGCTTCCAGCCGCTTGCGCCGGTTGTAGTCGTGAATGATCCGCTGCACATAGCGGCGCGTTTCCGCATAGGGCGGGATGCCATGATAGCGGGCGACCGCGGCGGGGCCCGCGTTGTATGCCGCCAGCGCGAGAGCCACGTCGTCATGGTAGTAGCTCAGAAGGGCGTCCAGGTATGCCGTCCCTCCGGCCACGTTCTGCTCCGGCGCGAAGCTGTCATGCACTCCCAGTTGCGCAGCCGTCTGCGGCATCAACTGCATCAGTCCACGAGCTCCGGCACGGGAAATGACATGGGCTTTGCCGCCACTCTCCGCCCGCACAACGCTGGCCAGCAGGTCGGGATCAATGTTGTGCTGGATCCCCGCGTGGTGCAGCAGCGCGGGTAAATCCATCGGGCGCTCCGCAGCCGTCGAGGTCCTGGCTGGCTGAGCGGCTGGGGGCGTCGGCTCCACCACTGGCTCCGTCCGGACGATCTCGTTTGCCGCCACGTCCAGATAATTGTCGGCCGAAGCTGTCAGATAGAGCCGAACCTGATCGGCCATCGTCTCCCGGTGGTCACAGACCAGGTCCGCGCCGGTACGGAGATATACGTGCTCAGCCGCATGGGCGCGAGCCAAAGCGAAGGCAAAGACTATCGCCGCGTATTTGCTCCACCGGATTTGGCTTGGAAATCTCATTGATCATCAGATGTCACAGCCGCACAGTCTACCCAACTGCTCACTGTAACGGATTCCACGAACCGCGTTCCTTGCCGGGCAACGTCCTGGATTGAACTCAGTCGGCCGGAACGGCCTCGGCAGCCGAAGACAACTCTGGCGCAGGAAGCCTGCCCCGCAAAATCCGCAAAATCGCCTCGGCGGCGCCGTCCTCATCATTGCTGCCAGTCAGTGTCCATCCATGTCTGTACGCCATTTCCAGCAGTTCCGGCGCGGCATTCTGCATTACGATGGGCTGACCTGCGAAAGCAAGCATGTCGGCATCATTCATATTGTCGCCGATCGCGGCAATCTCCGCCACCGCAATTCCACGTTCCGCCGCCAGGCGAGCCACTGCGGTTCCCTTGGAGCAGGCGTCGGGCATCAGATCGACGATGCAAAGGTCGCGCATCGCATACTCGGTGCGATGGACGGAGATTTTCTCCCGCAACAGCATGGCCTCCGGCGTCTTCGCATCCAGCTGCTGCATGGCCTCCTGCATCTGCTGCATCCTGCCGCAGATCATCGCCTGCACGGGGTCGTCGCCTTGTTCGAAGGCACGCTCCAGCGGGACAACGCATTCGATCTCCGGCAGATTGGAAGCGACCCATCGTGGGATGGTGCGCTGCAGCGTCTCCAAATCCTCTACCACAAGCGATCCGGGCCCCGTGCGCTCAAACGTAAAGATCAGGGAACTGCGAAATGTTCGCATCTGCCTGCAGAGAAGGATGGCGGTTTCCGGCGGCATACTGGTGCGGTGGAGGCGCTTCCCGGAGAACGTCCGCACCACAGCGCCGTTGGAACTGATCAGCACGGTCGCGCCGTCCAGCCCGACCGGCGACAGGACGTCCCATGCAAAGCTGTGCCGCCTGCCGGTTGCAAATGCGACCTCAATTCCCGCATCGACGGCCTGACGGAGCGCTGTCCGAGTCGCCTCTGTGATAACTCCCTGACTGTTGAGCAAGGTTCCGTCCAGATCGCAAATCAACAGTCGAGGAAGGATACGCGTGTGCGGTGGCATAGTTTCAGTTTAATCGGCGACAATGATTGTGCTGTGCTGCAAGTGGCCTGCAGGTGCGCTGCGGATAATCACGTAGATTGCAGCACAAGATAGGATGCCTGTAGTCCCATGCAAGATGAGAGCGCTGCGCGAGCGGAAGAAAGCCCCAAGAGATGCGAAGATTGCGGAGCGCTGTTGGAGCGGCGCAGGCCGTCTTCTCCCGCCGATGCCCAGCCAACGGCTGAGGCGGACGGCGACCGCGAGTACGATCACCGGGGCATTTTGCTGCCAAAAAGAACTCGCGTGGGTGGGATCATTGTTCCGCAATAACTAAAAGCCACTATGACCGAACGCCTTTACTATGCAGACGCATTCCGCACAAATTTTGAAGCCGTTATCACGGACATCCAGGAGATCTCCCGGGCTGACGGAAAGTCTATCTGGGGCCTGGCGCTTGACCGTTCTGCCTTTTATCCCTCCAGTGGAGGCCAGCCCTACGACACCGGCCGTCTGATCGCCACCGCGCCAAGCGGTGCGGAGCTGGCTGCTGAGATCGTCAATGTGGAAGAAGACGAGGCAAGTGGAATCGTCTGGCATCATACGGCCAAGCCACTGTTGGCGGGTACGCCGGTTCGAGGCGTCGTGAACCAGGTCCGCCGCTTCGACCACATGCAGCAGCACTCTGGCCAGCACCTGCTGTCAGCTGCCTTCATCCAGATCTGCGGAGCGCCGACGGTGTCTTTTCATCTGGGCAACACAACTTCGACGATCGATTTGTCTGCGGATCGATTATCGGAGGACGTTCTTCGCCAGGTCGCGGAGCTTGCGAACCGGATCATTGCGGAAGACCGTCCCGTCCATATCCAGACAATTTCCCGCGGTGAGGCCGAAGCGATGTTTGCCGCCGGGGAACTCCGTAAGCTGCCCTCGCGCGCCGGAGATCTGCGCATCGTCGAGATCGCTGGATTCGACCGTAACGCGTGCGGCGGTACGCATGTGCGCTCAACCGGTCAAATCGGTGGACTGCACCTGCGAAGCACTGAAAAAGTGAAGCAGGGCATCCGCGTCGAATTTGTTTGCGGCCTGCGCGCCATGACCGCCGCGAGGGAAGATTTTCTGACTCTTACAAAGGCAGCGCGGCAATTGTCGGTCCACCTGGCTGAAACACCGGAGGCCATTGGACGCCTGCTCGCGGATGCAAAGGCTGCGTCAAAACAGACGCAGGCCCTGACAGGCGAGCTTCTTCGCTATCGTGCGAAGGAGCTGGTCCGCGACACTCCGGTCATGGGCGGCATGCGTTGCGTGCAGTTGCAACTGCTTCCACCGGAGGTGTCCGACTCCGGACAGGCGAAGCTACTGGCCAGCAAGGTAGTTGCAGAAGGCGAAAAGACCGTTGCGCTCGTGAGCTGGCGGCCGCGAGTAGATAAAGCCGCACCCGCAACTTTGATTCTGGCGCGCAGCCGCGATCTTACATTCGACTGCGGAGCGGTGCTGAAGGAGATTCTGACAAAATTTGGCGGGCGCGGCGGCGGCTCTCCGGATTTGGCGCAAGGATCTGCGGACGGTGAGCACCTGGAGCCCGTGCTCGAAGCAATTCGTAGGAAATCAGGCGTCCCGGCAGCGCCGCAAACCTAGCGATTGCAATACACTGGGAATGTCCATGCGCAGCCCAATTCGCACCGCCTGCCTCCTTTTTTTAATTTTTACGTCGTCGTACGCAATCACGCAGAGCACATCTCTTCCTGCTAACCCCGCACCAGCCACACAACCCGCGCGGGCTGCTGCCGTCGCAGTACCTGTGGGATTCACGTGGCCAGGCGGCGGCGCTGTCTCGCTGACAAACGCTGAACCCGCGCAGTCCGATGGATCGTCGCCTTCGACGGCCAATCCTGTTGCGCAGACCGGCCAGCCCATCTGCGGATTCAAACACCTGAGCATCTGCATTGCGAATCTGGGAGAAGATGAAAAGGGAATCTTCACCAGTCCGCTGCACGTTCAGCCAAAGGACGCGTATTGGTTGGCCCCGCTGGGCGCTGCGACGGGTCTGGCGCTCGCTTACGACGGCGATGCCTCATCGACCCTGGGACACGACCAAAGCCGCATCAATACCGCAGGCAACATTTCCCAAATTGGGGAGTTCTGGGCGACGGGAGGTGAAAGCGCGGGGATCTACTTCCTCGGACTGTATCGCCAAAATCCTAAGCTGGCGGAAACCGGACGTCTGGCTGCGGAGTCGATTCTGTCTTCCGGCTCCGTCACCCTCGTCACCAAGCTGGCAACTGACCGCCAGCGCCCCCGCGAAGGCAATGGGCAGGGAGATTTCTGGACGAATCGGCCCGCGGGTTGGACGTGGGATTCCTCCTTCCCATCTGGCCATGCGACCGCGAGCATGGCCCTGGCTCGCGTCATCGCAGGGGAATATCCGCACTGGTATGTCATGCTTCCCGCTTACGGATTCGCCGAGACGGTCAGCATCGGGCGCGTCCTGGCGCTGGCGCACTTTCCCTCGGATGTGATTGTGGGCCAGACATTCGGCTTTCTCAGCGCCACCTACGTGCTGAACCATCGCTCGCTCTACCGGCCAGGCGCGAAGAAGACCCTTACCAGCCGATTGCTCGGTTCCGTGAGCCCGGTCATGGACCCACGAACCCATACGCTTGGCGCCACCATGGAAATACCCCTGGGCAATTGAGACGCTTCGACAAACGACCTGAGCGAAGCTGAAGGGTTCAGGATGGCGCTCTTTACGGACAAGGCGGACAAACTGCGTCAACTACGCAGCCCCGCCAACGCAGGGTAAATCCTGCGGTAGATTTTGTACCCCTCCTGATACGCATCTCGCGAAGTTGCATTCGGCTCGATCTTCTCTGCGATCTGGATGGAAGCCTCACACGCAGTATCCACATCCGGCCATGCGCCCGCTCCAACACCGGCCAGCAGCGCTGCGCCAAAAGCAGCGCCTTCTTCGGCCACCAGCACTTCCACAGCGCGCCCAAACACGTCCGCCTGGATCTGCCGCCATAGCCCGCCGCGCGCGCCGCCGCCGCCCAGCCGCACCCCCGTGACAGGGATATTGAGTTCGCTGAAAAGCGTGAACGTGTCCTTCAGACTGTAGGCGACGCCTTCCATCACAGCGCGCGCCAGGTGCTTCTGCCCGTGTGCAGCGGTCAAGCCGAGAAAGGCCGCGCGAACATTAGGATCGAGGTGCGGTGTACGCTCGCCAAAAAGATAGGGCGCCCAGAACACACCGTCACTGCCCGCCGGAGCCTCGGCCGCGAGCGTGGTCAACTCCTCATAGGAAGCCGTTTCGCCATGTACCCCTGCGCTGATCACATCGCGAAACCATCGCAGCGACAGGCCTGCGGCCTGCGTAACGCCCATTACGTGCCATCGGCCGGCGACCGCGTGGCAAAAGGTATGCAAACGTCCCAGCGGATCGCGCACCGGCTTGTCTGTCGCCGCAAAGACCACGCCTGATGTGCCGATGGTTGCGCTGACCGAGCCCGGTTTCAAAATTCCCATACCCACGGCGCCGGCGCCCTGATCGCCAGCACCCGCGACGATTGGCGTGCCGGTCAGCAGACCGGTGCATGCCGCAGCCTCCGCATTCACGCTGGCGCAGATCTCCGCGGACTCATAAAGCGCCGGCAGCCAATCCAGCGATACTCCGGCAGCTTCGGCCATTTCGCGCGACCAGCGGCGACGGGTCACGTCCAGCAGCAGGGTGCCGGAGGCTTCCTGAACATCCATGGCATACGTGCCGCTAAGGCGAAGCCGCACGTAATCCTTGGGACAGAGGACGTGCGCGATGCGAGCGAAGACCTCCGGCTCATGATCCCGCACCCAGAGAATCTTGGTGAGGGTAAAGTTCGGCAAAGCTGGGTTGCAGGTCAGATCGATGACGCGCCCCCGTCCCAACTCGGCATGGAGCCAGTCGCACTGAGGCGCGCTGCGGGTATCGCACCAGATCAGCGAAGGCCGCAGGACAGCACCGCTTCGATCCAGCAAAACCGCGCCATGCATCTGCCCCGTCAACCCCACAGCGGCAATGTCGCTGGCCGGGCAATCTGCGGAAGCAAGCACAGCACGGACCGACTCCTGCGTGGCGCGCCACCAGTCCTCGGGGTCCTGCTCCGCCCAACCGATCTCATTGGAACGGAAGGGCGCATGTTCAGTGGCATGCGATACGACCACCTTGCCGAAGCGGTCTATCAGAATGGCGCGGGTGCCTCCCGTGCCGACATCAATTCCCAAAAAATACACAGGTCTCTCCATCCATGGAATCCACGCTTCGTACGCACAGGGCCAGCAGCTTTTTGGTCTTCTCACAAGATTCCGAGTGGCGGCCCTTTCGTGACGGAAGCATCCCTTCTACTCTATAGGTGTGCATATCCCATTTCTCAGGAAATTCGGCCAAGTGGCCGGCCTTGTCATCGCTTGCAGCTTCGCCGGACAAATTTGTGCCCAAACTGCTGCTTCTGCCCGGCCTGTCAACCTCCCGGCCGCCTCGGTCGCCGCCCAGCCGATTTATCCGCTTTCGCAGATCCATGCCGGACAGCGCGGGGTCACCTACTCGGTGTTTCAGGGCAGCACCCCGCAACCCACAGAGGTGGAGATTCTCGGTGTGCTGCATAACGCGATTGGACCAGGCAAGGACATGATTCTCGTGCGGCTGTTGGGCGCTCGCGCGGAGTACGACGGCGTAGTCTCGGGAATGAGCGGGAGTCCGGTTTACATCGACGGAAAGCTGGCCGGCGCTATCGGATTCCGCATTGGCCAATTCACCAAGCAGCCCATCGCAGGCGTGACTCCGATTCAACAGATGCTTGATGTATTCAGTCAATCTGGCGAGTCCCACAGGGTTTACGCTGAGAATGCTCACCTGGAAGAGACATTTGCCGCGGGCCAGCGGTCCGTCGCGGCCTCTGGCGCCCCTGGCATTTCCGCAGAGGATGAGCCCAATCCCGCCAGAGGCAGCACCATGCTGCAGCCTATCGACACTCCGCTGACCTTCGATGGCTTTTCACCTGCGTCCATCGATCTGTTCCGCCAGCGCTTTCACAGCCTCGGGCTGAGCCCTGTGGCTGGAATCGGGAGCGCGAGCCCCGAACAGCGCGATCCGGCCCCGGTGGTACCGGGTTCGGCGATCAGCGCGATTATCGTTTCCGGCGATTTCAACATGGCCGCTACCTGCTCGGTAACCTACGTGGATCCGAAGCGGCTGCTTGCCTGCGGCCATCCTATTACCCAGTTCGGCGACATCTCTTTGCCGATGACCAAAGCCCAGGTGGTAGCGACGATCGCGTCTTCTCTCGACCCCATGAAGATCGTCAATACTACAGAAACCATAGGTTCCTTTACGCAGGACCGGGAATCCGGCGTGGTGGGCATGTTCGGTAAGCCTGCGCGGGTCATTCCGGTCACGTTAGCCATACGCGGAATTCCCCAACCGCATACCTATCACTTTGCTGTCGCGGAACATCCCCGGCTTACGTCCGGAGCGCTCACATTGTCGATCTATCAGGCGATTCAGGACACCAATGGATACAACGATCCTGCCACCTACAATCTCCACGGGGAGATCTCGATCGATGGTTACCCGCCGGTGAAGATCAACGACATGATCGCGCCGTCTCCGCAACAACCCTCGAGCCTGACGGCCGCGATTTCAGTGGCTCAGCGGTTCGACAGTATTTTCAGCAATACGCGGGAACTGCCGGCAATTCACTCGGTGTCGCTTACCCTCGACGCCACGCCGGGACGGCAGTCTGCGGCCATCACCGGCGCGCGCATCCTGTCGCCCAACCTTCGCGCAGGCGATCTGATCACCGTGGAGGCGACCCTGCATCCTTATCGTCATTCCGAACGCGTCGTCCGCATGACAGCCAAGCTGCCGGGCACTTTGCCTCCGGGGCCAGCGCGCGTGCTGGTGAGCGATGGCAACACGCTGGACCACACGTTACATCTGATCGCAAACCCTACTGCGCCCGCTTTGGGACTGGATGCGACGATTGGGAAGCTAAATGAAATGCACTCCGCGGATCTGCTTTATGTCACCCTTCTTGAACCCGTACCGGCGGCATCTCTGCAGGGAAAGGATTTGCCCGGAGTGCCGCTGACAATGGCGAACGTGATCCAGGCCGGATCCAGCGCAGGCGAATTTGCCATCGACGGTGAAACGGCTCTGCCTCTGGCCTCAGAGAAAGTTCCTTTGGCGCTGAGCGGCTCCCAAATCCTGACGATCAATGTCGAGCAATGAGTGGGCCCCGCGCACGCCTGAGTCAGAGCGAGGGCGGGCATAGTCTACGGACAGGTGAGCGCGTCAGAGCTTGAGGCGAACGATGGCAGGGAGTTTGGAAATGTCGTTAAACAACCCAAACGCCATCACGAGCACGATGAATACAACCGCAGCCTGGTAGACGCGCTCCTTGAACTTTTCGTTGAGATCGTGCCGCAGAATGGACTCAATCAAAAGGAACAAGATGACTCCGCCATCGAGCAGAGGAATCGGTAACAGATTCAAGATCCCCAGGTTCAAGCTAATCAGAGACATTTCGCTCAACAGGGGGGCCCAGCTCTTCAGGGCGACAATATGACCGGTCTGTCGCGCGATTCCGATCGGGCCGCTCATGGTGCGCGGAGACATACGTCCGGTCGCGACACGGTGAAGCACGTCCAGAATCAGAGTCGAACCTTTCACGTTGTCATGGACAGAACGAGAAAACGCCTGCGCGAGAGAAAGCCGTTCAATGTGCGAACTGGGCGGCTCCGGAGCGAAACCGATTTTGTAAACGGTTTTTCCGTTAGCGTCCACGCTGGACTCGGGTCGAACTACGACGGTCTGCGGCGTTCCGTTGCGAAGGATCTTGATCTGAACAGGTTTGGGGCCATTCTGCTGCAGGTAAAGGATCATTGAGGTAAGCGAATGCAGCTCCACTCCATTCACGGAGAGAATCGCGTCCCCTGCCTTCAGGCCGGCTTCCGCAGCTGGCATTCCGGGCTCCAGCACTGCGATTTTCAGCGGGCGCCGCTGCTCGACCGGCGTCAGTCCTAAATCGCCCAGGCTGAAGTCGTCGGGATCCCGAGGTGCCCTGACGGGCAGGGACACTTCTTTCTGCTGTCCGTGTTTGTCCACCAGCAAAACTACGGAATGGTTCAGGTTCAGGACGGAATGAACAAAGACCTGTTCCCAGGTGGGCTTGAACAAACCGTCGAATCGCACGATGCGATCACCCGATGCAATGCCTGCCCGCGCAGCAGGGGAACCCGGCAGAACGTAATCCACCACTGCGGGTCTGCTTAGATAGTCGGGGACTTCATTGCGACCCATGTACACCAGGGTCATCAGGACAAAGGCGAGCAGAAAATTGGCTGCCGGTCCGGCGGAGGCTATCAGCACGCGCTGCCACCTCGGATGACTCGCGTATTCCCGGGGGTCGCCGGTAGTCGCTTCAGTCGGCAGTTCGCCCGACATTTTCACATAGCCGCCCAGCGGCAGCAGGCTTACTCGATAATCGGTCTCGCCCCGGCGAAATCCGAAGAGCCGTTTGCCGAAGCCAATGGAAAACGTTTCTACGCGGACGCCGCAGAGCTTCGCCACGGCAAAATGGCCAAATTCGTGCACCAGCACAAGAATGCCGAGCACGACTAGCATGGATATCAAACTGACGAGTACAAATGACATGCGGGTTGCAGGTTCCGTTCTTTGGAGTGCGGATTTGTTCAGCCAGCCGCCAGTACGCTTCGAGCGATCTCCCGCGCACTCGCATCCGCCTGCAAGACCTCAGAGATCGTCGACGGGCGCCGATGGGGTGTTTGCCGCAGTACCTGTTCAATTGTACGCGGGATGGCGGGAAAAGAAATGCGTTTCTGCAGGAAGGCTTCCACAGCAATTTCATCGGCTGCATTGAGCGCGATGCAATGCTCCCCTCCCGCTTCGGCTGCTTCATACGCCAGGCGCAGGCAAGGGAAGCGGGCAAAATCCGGCGGGAAGAACTCCAGCTTGGCCAGGCTGCTCATATCGAACGTTAAGTTGGACTCCACTCGTTCGGGATACGTAAGCGCGTAGAGAATGGGCAGTCGCATGTCCGTAACCGAAAGTTGTGCGAGAATGCTGCCGTCTACGAATTGCACCAGCGAGTGGATGGTGGATTGCGGATGAACGCTGACCTTGACGGCAGCGGCGGGAACATCGAACAGGCGGCATGCCTCAATGACCTCCAGCCCCTTATTCAGCATGGTGGCGGAATCGATGGTGATGCGCTGGCCCATCACCCAGGTCGGGTGCTTCAATGCCTGCTCCACGGTGATGTCGGCAAAGTTTTCCAGCGGCAGCGTCCGAAACGGTCCCCCGGAGGCCGTCAGCCAGATGGAGCGCACCTCCTGCGGCGCGCCGCCGCGCATGCATTGGTGGACGGCATTGTGTTCGCTGTCGATGGGCAGCAGTGTTACGTTTCTCTGACGAGCTGCCTGCATCAGGATTTCGCCCGCCGCAACCATGCACTCCTTGTTTGCGATCCCCACCGGCTTGCCAGCCATGATGGCGGCGTATGTCGCTTCCAGCCCGGCCACTCCCACGATGGCGCTGACGACAAAATTCGCTTCAGGCACAGTGGCCACGCGCACCGTTCCCGCCGTGCCGTAGACCAGCTCGATCCCGGTGATACCAGCGGCCCGCAGCCGAGCCTGCAGAGCCTCGGCGAAAGGTTCATCCGCCATGGAAACCACGCGTGGGCGCCATCGTTGGCATTGCGCAAAGGCTGCTTCCACGTTGCGTCCTGCCGCGAGACTGACGACGGTAAATCGCTCCGGATAGGTTTCGACGATCCGCAGGGTGCTTTCGCCGATCGAACCTGTGGAGCCGAGAATGGCTAAATGTTTCAACTGGACATCCTGAACGTGTGTGAGCAGTAACAGCCTACAACAATTGCCGAAACAGCAGAGCGTACCACAGAACGGGCAGTGCGAGCAGCAACGCGTCCACGCGGTCCAGCATTCCGCCGTGGCCGGGCAGCAGGGAACCTGAGTCTTTTATTCCCGCGCCGCGCTTGATCGCTGACTCCAGCAAATCACCGATTTGAGCCGCAACGTTCAGCAGCACCGCCAGAACAAGCCAGTACCACCATGACTCGGTAAACAATAGGGTAAGTATCCCCCGCCGATACATTTGGCTGCCGCACAAAACCAGCCCCATTCCAGCGGCCACACTGCCAGCCAGCGATCCAGCCGCGCCCTCCCAGGTTTTCTTTGGGCTGATCACCGGGGCCATGGGTCTGCGGCCTATCGTTCTGCCCACGTACAAAGCAGTGATGTCCCCGGCCCAGACCACGACAAGCAGAAAGAGCAAGTCGGCCGTGCCATTTTCCTGGGCGGCAATCAAAGGGGCCAGCAGCATCGGAAACGCAATGTACATCAGACCGAAGAACCCGCCCGCTGTCTCGGCCAGAATACGCTCCAGCGGGGAACGTAGCGAGCAGATCCCCAGCAGGGCCAAAGCGAAAATTCCGAGCGTGGGAAGCAGGAACGCGGAGGACCAATACGCAACCACAAACAAAAGGGCACAGGACAAGTGAACGAACCATTGCGGGCTTTGCACCCCGCTGACCTGGGCCATCGCCATGTACTCGTGCAAAGCGAGTTCCGCCACGACGCACGCCAACAGCATCTGGAGCCAAAGTGGACCCCACAGGATCAATGCCAGGACAAGCGGAATCAAAACGACCGCCGTGAGAATGCGCTTCATGGTTTGTTCAATTTAACTCAACACGGCCCTACTTGGAACCAAAGGCGGTATATTGCGGGCCAAGTTTGGCGATGGCGGTGCGCAAGTCAGGGCCCTCCCAACCCCTGCCATAGAAGACAATTTTCCCGTTCCGGTCGATCAAAACAGTAAGCGGGATGGCGTTTCCCTCGAACGCTTTCTGAATTGCCCCATGCTCATCGTGAAACTCCTGCCAGCCATACTTATGCCGGGCGAAGAATTCCTCGGCCGCCTTCGCGTCCGCGTCTTCATCAATGGAAATGATCGTAATCTCGTTGCCCGTGAGCCGTTGATTCAGCCGGGCCAGCCTCGGCATGGACTCCATACATGGACCGCACCACGTAGCCCAGAAATCGAGCAGGATGGGTTTTCCCTTATAAGCGGCCAGAGGAGTTCTCTGGCCGTTCCTCGCCACAAACACGACAGCGGGCGCGGGCATGTTCAGCAACCGGGCTGGGCGCATCGATGGCACCTGCGCAGAGTAATAGGGTGGATCGAGCGTGGACACTTTCTTTGCATTCACCGGCGGTGCAAAGACAAACTCGCTCACGGGATTGTTGACATTCAGTTCGACGACAGGATAGATGGTAGTCGTTCGCGTGTTGTAGATCGGATGACCATAGGTAGGAGATCCAGGAATGTACGCACCCGAAGTCTCAACGACCTTTCGAATCACCTTGTTTTGTTTCTCAATCCATAACGTCCGCTCGTAATTGTATGGAACTTTATGCGCCCGATCAGTTTCCCGGCGGCTGAAATGTACGACATAGCAAACGTAACTCTGGCCATCCAGGTCGATGGTTTGGTTTGGCAACATACGGTTGAAATTCTGTGCGGAGGCCAGATGTTCCAGTTGCTGGACCATCAATTTGGCCTGTCTTAGTTCGCCGCCGAATCCGACCATATGAACCATGGCGCTTGGACCGTCCGGCGAAGCGGGTCGTTCGATATACCGGTGCCACCGTTGCGCATAGAACCACTCTGTCCGGCCGTCGGAAACCTGCAGCCAGGAGCCGCCGGTCATACCCGTTTTTATTTCAAACCGGAAACGATTCTTCGTTCCCTGAATTGCGGTCAAATCTTCCTTTTCCCATTGATAAAACCGCGAGTTGGATGCAATGCGCTCCTGTGTGGCTTCAATGCGATAGGTTTTCGCCCGCGCGTAATTGCGGGCAACTTCACCAAGAAGGGACACTGGATCGATTTTGGCCGATGCAGGCGCCTTACTGTCCGCAAACAGCTTGATGCTGCACAAAGTGAAAAGCAGAACGGCCAGAATTCTCATCATTCTCATCGGGGTGCACCGAGATGATGTGGCACGGAATGGGGGTTCCGGCAGCTTGCGGCCTGTGCTACCGAACCAGGGCCTGCTCCCGTTCTTCCGCACTGGGCCTGTCCCGCTTGTCCAAGCTGTTTCCGAGGCCGCCAAAACGACGCTCGCGTCCCTGATACTCGC
>DAHVZT010000041.1 GCA_027323885.1 Acidobacteriaceae bacterium | reverse complement strand
GGAAATCGAAAAAACCGATTCCCACATTCCCTCCGCCTCGGCTACTGCTAAACTCATTCCAAATCAAAATACAAAAGGAGCCTTCCCCAGCACGATTACTCCCCACCCTTCAGGCTCATCCTTCGATTGGAAAAGACTTCTCCCGCTTCTTGGACTCACGGAAGTGGGTTAGGTCACTCCAGCAAAGAAGGCGGACAGAGGATGCGGGTCGGCCTTAGCCCCGGACTGAGACGCCGGAAAAGGACAGGATGGCCCGTCCATGTACGGGTGTTCCGTAAAACATGGCGGGCGTGAACTGGCTGAGAAGCAGGATGTTGTCCAGTTCCTGCCGGACTGCCTCGGATTGCGGACCCGAGACGATTCTGTAGCTGTAAACCTGCCCCGTTTTGCTGATGTTCGCCTCCACCAGAATTGGAGTACGAGACGCGATCTGGGAGTCCGTTCCAACCGCTGTGTAAAGAAGATGCGGGCTGGTGATCGTATCGGTAACCGCATCATTCGCCGCCAAAGTGGGCGGAGCCGCAACTGTACCGACCATCAGCGCGAATGCACCTATAAGAATGGCGGCGCTCGCCATCCCCGCTCCGGCACGGGCCAGAAAAGGGCCGATAGAGTTTTGCCAGTGCATCTGCCAGACGTCCAGACGCCGGCGCGCGGTGCGCGCCTTTTCCTGCGAAACGGCGACTCTCAGCCGCAGGTTCAGGTTGGGCGGCAGCTTGACCGGGGGGAGACTGGCCAGCACTTTCTGAATGCCTTCCGCCGCCGCAAATTCTCTCCTGCAGTTTTCGCAGGTCTCCAGGTGCCGGGCGATATTCAGCATTTTGACTCCGGAGGCGATGCCGTCAAGATAATCCGGAAACTGCGCCTGAATGGAAGCACAGGGATTCATCCTGCCTCCTCTCGCAACTCGCGCGTGCTGGGAACCGGTTTTCGGGCGACTGACCGGGTGGAAGCCTTGGGAAGCGTGGCTGGCGTGGGCCGCAGTTGAGGATGGACGACAAAAGGAGCGAGCCGCTGCCTGAGCATGGTCCGTCCGCGCACCAGACGCGATTTGACGGTCCCCAGATGCGTACCGAGAATCTCCGCAATCTCGTCGTACGAGAGACCCTCCAGATCGCGCAAAATAACGACGGTGCGAAACGGCTCGGGCATCCTGCGCAGTTCCAGTTCCACTTTGGAGCGAATCTCCTCATGAACGGCGATTTCCAGAGGGGAAGCCTGGCCGTCCACCAACATGTCCTTCAGCGAGAAGGAAGTCTCATCCTCGGAATGCGCCACAGAGGATTCGATCGTAAGTTCCCGTCCGCGATGCCTCGACCACCAGCGCCTCTGGTTGGAAGCCTCATGCAGAGCGATGCGATAAATCCAGGTTCGCAGGCTGGACTCTCCATGGAATTTGCGAATGCCGCGAAACACCTTCACGAAGACTTCCTGCGTAATGTCGGCTGCATCGGACGGGTCCGTCAGAATCCTGGAAATCAGGCTGTAGATGGATGTTTGATACTGGGCGATCAGGCGCGCGAACGCCTCTTCCGAGCCGGCCTGCAGCTCGGCCGTCAGGGCGGCGTCTTCGGTTCCCATGGTGAACGCGCTGATTACATTTCCCACTGCGAAAGCCGCGCACATCGGCGGTCACCTAACCCTATCAGTCCGTCCGGTAAAGAATCAAATCTGGGGCTCTCCCAGCAAAGCCAGCAAGCACACCTACTTCCATTGGACGGGGTACGAGCCGGGAAGGTTCCATACTTTATTTCTCGACACACAATCCGCAGCAATTCACTGTGGGGTCTGTGGGGCCGCCGCTTTTGTGCCGGACTGGGGCTTGGCCGGACTTTGTTTCTTATGGACCGCCTTGCGGTGCCTGGCTCGACGGCGCCCATCATTCTCCACGACGATGGTTTTGGGCGCCCTTGCGCTCCCTGGACCTGCGTTTTGCGGCACTTGCGCCTGCAGTTGCGCGATGTGCTGGTCCTGAGCTACTGCGGCCCGCAGCAGTTGGTTTGCCGCCGACTTGCGTGAAATCTCCAGTTCCTGGACCGCGTTTTCCAGCGCGCCAGCGTCCGATTTGTTGCCGCCCAGGCTGGCGGCGGTGCTGACACGGACCAGGACGTCATAAAGGGCGTTCACATTCTGCATGGCCGCGAGCTGGGGGCCGATCTGCTGAGGCGACGCGTCCGCTTTCGCCAGCAAAGCCGGCAGCTTTGAAGCAAGATCCTGCTGAATGGAATCGATGTCGCTGTGCAGTTGTCCTTTCCAGTTACGTGAGACCTTCCAATGGTCAACCCGGACCTTGTCCAGGACCGCGGTGATCTGCGCCAGCGCCGGGCGCAGGGAGTTGATCGGGAGAGCAGCGTTGGAGGTCGCCGGTGCAGGTTGTTCTGCGGGCGGCGCGGAGGCGGATTGCGCGGCTGGACCGGAACGAAGGCCGCCCGGCATTGTTTTCGGAACTGCTGCCGTGCCCTGACCTGACGCCAAGGCCAAGAGCGCGGCGCAGCCTAATACCTGCGTTCCAAACCGGAGGAATTTGCCGGGAGCGGGCGCGTAGCGCCGCAGCCAGCTCATCCGATTGTGCGGACTACAGGAATGAGTAACCGGAGTAGGTTGTGGAACAGGACGCAGCTTCTCCATGTTGAGCACGGATGCCGCCCGGATACGAGCCGTTGCTTGGAACCGTATCGAACGCCAAGATTGAGAGAAGGGAAGTTCGTGTAAAATCAGTTCTGTCACTCGTGGGCCTGTGGCGCAGCTGGGAGCGCGCTTCCATGGCATGGAAGAGGTCGTCGGTTCGATCCCGACCAGGTCCACCAAAGAATCAACTACTTGCAGGCAGTCTCCTTTCCAAGTTGGTGTCATTTGGTGTCAAATTCCCCCTGACGCTATCCTGATGGGCTGACCGCTTCCATAAATGGCGGCTACTCTGAGAGGCGCGATTCGGAGTTGGCTTTCGACCCCGAACAGGCTGAGACTTTCGCAACTCCTGGTTGATAGAGTTGACCGTCGCCTGCACGCTTTCCGGAATTTCCTGCATGTACACATCCGTCGTGGTCGCCGTCCGGGAGTGCCGAAGCAGTCCCTGTACGTCCTTGACCGTGCCTTTTTTCTGAGCCAACGTAGCGATGGTCCGCCGGATGACCTGAAACGTCAGTTTAGGCAATTCCAGCTTGGCGGACAGCCTATGCAATACCCGCTTGCGGTAGTTGTCCGTATCCAGAAAGCCTCCATCCTGGTTGGGAAAGATGAAGGCATCGGGAGACGAATCGGGACACTGCGCCCGCCACTTTTCTATGTCGGCTGCAAGCCCCCGAGGAATGTGGACCGAAGAAAGACTCTTTGACCTTGCCCCCGCAAAACGTACCTCATATAGCGCTCTGAGAAGATATGGAAGGAGCAGCGCAGATGGAGCGTTTACCGAGGAAGGTATACACGTACGAATTCAAGCTTGAGGCGGTTCGTCTGGTGGAGTCCGGCCA
>DAHVZT010000036.1 GCA_027323885.1 Acidobacteriaceae bacterium | reverse complement strand
TGAGAAGCAAGGCGTTGCGGCAGCGAGCTGCATTTGTCCGCGAGGATCTTCCATTCCATCGCGGTTCGCCGTGTTGTCACATCGTGTCTTTCGAGTCTTGGCGGCATTTTGCAAACCGTAGCAGATTGGCAGAGTGCAGGACTTCGAGCTGAGCTCCCGTCCTCCGGACGGGTCGGGGAATCCAGGCCGGAGCCGGTCGAAACGCGCCCAAGAGCATCAGACCACCTGCATTAGCTTACGCCCAGCGCTGCAGAATGCCTTGAACGTGTCCGCCGTATAGCTCAGCATTTCTTCTGTCAGGCCCGGATAGAGCCCGATCCAAAATACATTCCGCATCACGAAGTCGGTATTTCTAAGATCTCCGATCACACGGTGTTCAACATCCTTATAGGCGGGCTGGCGTATCAAGTTGCCGCCGAACAACAGCCGCGTCCCAATGCGCTTTGCCTCGAGTTCACGGATGATTTCGTCTCGCGTGAAAGGAGCATCCTCACGCACAGCTATCGGAAAACCGAACCAACTCGGCTCCGCGTCCGGCGTGCTTTCGGGCAAAATCAGGAAATCTTCCAGTGGCTTGAGAGCTCCGTAGAGGTACTGAAAATTCCTTCGTCTCGCGTCAATAAATTTCGGCAGCTTTTCCAATTGAGAAAGGCCAACCGCGGCCTGCATGTCAGTCATCTTCAAGTTATAGCCAATGTGCGAATAGGTGTACTTATGGTCATAGCCGCAAGGCAGGCCGCCCAGTTGCCAGTCGAAGCGCTTGCCGCAGGTGTTGTCTTTGCCGGGTTCGCACCAGCAGTCTCGGCCCCAGTCGCGGAATGACTCGACCAGCGTTTTCAGCAGTGGGGAATCGGTCAGTACCGCGCCGCCTTCACCCATGGTGATGTGGTGTGCGGGATAAAAGCTGACGGTGGCCAGGTCGCCGAAGGTGCCAACTTTCTTTCCCTGAAAAGTGGCGCCGAGCGCGTCGCAACTGTCTTCAATCAACCAGAGATGATGCTGCTTCGCGAACTTCGCCACGCGATCCAGATCATAAGGATTGCCCAGCGTGTGGGCGATCATGATCGCTCGCGTGCGGTCGCTGAGTGCCGCCTCAAGCTGTGAGGCGTCGGCCTGGTACGTAGGGATCGTGATGTCGATGAAAACCGGCACGCAGCGACTCTGGATGATCGGGTTCACCGTGGTCGGAAACCCCGCTGCGACGGTAATCACCTCATCGCCGGGACGCAACGCGCGATCGCCCAGCTTGGGAGACGTGAGACATGAGAAAGCGGCCAGATTGGCTGAGGAGCCGGAGTTTACCAGCGATGCGCTCCGCAGATCGAAATAGCGGGCGAACTTCCGCTCGAACTGCGCGGCGAATCTTCCCGTCGTCAGCCAGCAGTCGAGGGAGGCTTCGATCAGGCTTTTCAGGTCCGCAGCATCCAGAACCTTGCCGGATACCGGTACGGCGGATTGGCCGGGAGTAAATGATCGAGCGGGGAACATCTCGTCGAAGTAGCGCTCGGCCAGGTGCAGGATCTGCGCGCGTATTTCCTGGCTGCTGTCGCTCATCCCTCCATCCTAATATAGGCAGCCAGGGTGAGACTCAGCGCTTGATCACGAGCGGATCATTTCGCTGGTACTGGCTTGCCCGCGCAAAGGAACTGACAATCACGCCTTCGCAAACCATCCGGCGCAGTTCAGGAATAAGCTGTTCAATTTTCTCCGGCGTATCGATGATGGTCATTATCATGGGTGCATCCTGGGAAAAGGACCAAAGGCTGGAGCGATGGATGGTCGAACTGGCGCCGAATCCCTCCGTGCCTCGAAAGACGGTTGCCCCGGCAATTCCAAGTTCCATGCATTTCTCGATCACGGCCTGATGCAAAGGTTTGTTCTGCCACTTGTCCTGTTCCCCAAAAAAAATCTGCAGAACCTGCGCATTCCATTCGGTTTTCATGGTTCCGGACTCCTTCTCTTCTGCTGTTTCCGCCGCATACCCTCAGCTAAACTGGCGCGCCCCGGTGCGAGTAGGCAACGATAGTCGCCTCCGACACCACCACGAGGCCCTTCTCGATCATCCGGTCCAGCAACGGTGTGAGTTGCGCAATCTTCTCCGGCTGTTCCACGACTGAGAGCACAATCGGCAGATCGGAAGAGAGATGGAACGCCCGTTCGCGGTGAATTTCCTTTTTTACTCCATAACCGAGGATTCCTCGGGACACGGTAACACCCGAGACATCGTTGGACCGAAACGCGTCCACCAGAGCCTGATGCAGCGGAATTCCATTCCAGCGATCGCTCTCGCGGATGAAAATTTGCATGACGTATGCTGGACCGGCGAGATGCGCTGCAGCGGGTTTTGCTGGAGGTTGCGCTATCGTGCGGCTCAGGAGTGTGGTTTCCTGAATTTCAATCGTCCCGTCGCCTACAAGTTCCTGGAGCTTGTCCATGCAGGCGAGGACCTTCTCCTGCACATCGAGAAACTGGATCGTGACCGGCAGACGATCGGACAACTCGACAAAGCTGCTGGAGCGCAGCTTATGGTCGGTTCCAAATCCGGCTGATCCTCTGGTCGCAACGGCATTCGCGATTCCGCGATAAAACAAAAAATTCAGAATGGCCGCGGAGAGCGGCACTCCACGGTGCGACTCGCCATCGCAGACGTAAATGGTGACTTTCAGGGCCGGGACTCGATTCTTCACGGACACACATTCCCTCCGGTTTTTCCTGGCTACGCGGCTAGTTTCCCCACCATCGTGCCGGCCCATACGCAGACCAGGCCGATCAGAATGCTCATGGTTACGTAAAGAACGGGTATGAACCACCCGCCGCCCTGGTAATACGACAGGGTCTCAAACTCGAAAGAGGAAAACGTGGTGTAAGCTCCCACGAAGCCGATCGGCAAGAAATATCGCCACCCAGGATTGATGTTCAGGCGATGATTGAGGATGGTGAGCATCACGCCGATGGCAAAGCAGCCGCTCATATTGATGACAAACGTCCCAAAGGGAAATCGGGTGCCGAGCCGGCTTGAGACGTAGGTGTCCACCCACAGGCGGGCGATGGCGCCAAAGAATCCGCCTGTTCCTGTGAGCAAGAATTTCTGCATGCGTGGTCCTCCCGGAGTACCCAAAGATAATGGGCAGATCGAGCAGTTTCGATCTGCGAATGCTCTTGAGACTGCCGTAGACATGACTCCGCGGCAGCGTTCGCTACCAGGAGTCATCATCTGTCCGGCCAGGGGTGGACAGCGGTTTAGGTGAACTCCATCACCTACTTATGTTTTCCATCATCTTGCCTGATCCGGAGTTCGTCAAGTCGGGCGTGCGGGTTCGAGTCGCGGAAATTGTTGAAAACACATCGACGCGTCCCAAATTTTATGCAGGTTGGGTCTCCGGGCCCCGCCCTGAGTGCATCCCATTTGTTAGTGGTTAGTTTGATAGGCTCCGGGTGTTCGACATTGAGTGCGCCCGCCCACCTGGGGAACTAGCCTGATTGAGAGTTCTGCAGTCAGACGCAACCGATCTTCAACGTGTAAGGAGGATTCATGAAAGGCAATCGCACAATTATGGCTTTCGCAGCGGCTCTGGCCATGTCTGGAGTTATGGCTATGGGGCAGCAAGGCGGAACGGCAGGCGGCGGAACGGCAGGCGGCGGCGCGGCAGGCGGTGGAATGCAGCAGGGCACTGGAGCCACGGCGGGTGGTGGCATGGGTACTGGCGGCAGCGGCGGAATGGGCAACGGTACTCAGGGTCAGACTGGCGATATGGGCGGCGCTGGCGGAACGCAGGGCTCCATGCACAAGAAGAAGGGTCGTCATCACCACCACCGTCACCACCGCAAGGGCAACAGCAGCGCTACCAATCCCGGCATCGCGAACTCTGGGGCCGCTGGAAGCAGCGCAGGCGACAGTGGTTCCGGCGGCGCAACTCCTACCACCCCGCACTAATCGACGGCAGTTCACATCTGCTTCGCGCCCGCACATCGGTATTGCGGGCGCGCTGTGTTTATGCCAGCCGATCGAGCCTTTATTTCGCGAAAATGATGGAATAGAGAAGGACCAGCAGCACCAGTCCGCTGACTCCGACGTATAGCCGGTCGCGCTCCAGAGCGAAGGCCCCCACCAGAAACGCCACACGAGCCACGGGAGTGGCGATCAACAACAGGATGCCTACCTGGATGATCGCCAGGGGATTGCCGTGGATTGCATCCGGAAAGAGCTGTCCGAGGTGTCGCAAGCTTCCATTGATCGAGTGGAAGGTGGCGTAATTGGGCGTGGCCGACGAGTGGTGCATTAAGAAAAGCGCCAAACCCAGAAATGTCACTGCCGAAGACAGCAGGACTCCGCCCCGCAGCACCTGCCCAATCAGAATGTCCACTTGATCGTCGGTTGGTTGGCGCATGATTATACCTTTCCTGCGATGCCGTTATAGATCATCTCCGCCGCCAGAAAAAAGATGACCGCGGAAAATATAAGACGTAGTGATTTGACGTTGGAGCGCACAAGAACCTTCGCGCCCGCCAATGATCCGATCAAAACCCCGATCATTACGGGCGCGGCCAGAGTCGGATCAATATATCCCCGCCGCAGATAAATCCCGGCGCTCGCCGCGGCCGTCACGCCAATCATAAAGTTGCTCGTAGTGGTGGAAACCTTGAACGGGATACGCATGATGTGGTCCATCGCCAGCACTTTCACTGCACCTGAGCCTATTCCCAGAAGTCCTGAGAGTGTACCGGCGCCAAACATCGTCGCGAAGCCGCCTGGAATGTTTTTCACGGCATATGTCTGGTCTTTGCCACCGGGTCCGGGAAATTTCCCATTCATCTTGAGCCGGTCCGACCACTTGTTCCGGGGCACGGTTGCATCATCGTGCCCATGGAGCGAGAGATAGACCGAATACAGCAGAACCAGACCGAATACAATCGCAATGCCGCGCGTGGGAGTACGGGTGGCGAGCCACGCACCGGCGATGGCCCCCAGGGTGGTGGCGATTTCGAGAAACATCCCAATCCGGATATTGGAGTATCCCTCGCGAACGTAGGCTGCTGCCGATCCCGAAGAGGTGGCAATCACCGAAATGAGGGAAGCGCCGATTGCGTAGTGCAGATCGACCTTAAAAAGCAGCGCCAGCATGGGAACCAGCACCACCCCGCCGCCGAGCCCGGTCAATGAGCCCAGAAGGCCCGCAAAAAGAGAGCCTCCAAAAATTACCAGCGAAAAAAACAGTTGATTCATTGCCAACACTCTATCATTTGCTCATGCTCTCTCTAATCTCCAGGTTTTTCCGGCGGACGACCCGAAACTCGGTCTGGTGCCTCGAGGCAGGCCGTTGACTGCTACCTAGGATGTACGAAGATGGGAGCTGTGTTGCAGGAGCGGCTTGGACAGGCGGGGCCTGGGCAGGCGGATGTTCTTTTACCCGCAAGGCGTCCCTGTTGTGGGTAGAATATCTTCGGCACTCTTCGGGCGTCCGCCGTCTTTGGCAGGGCGCTGCGGAAGGGTAACGTGTTCGACTGGAAAACGTCTATGTGGCTGACATAATCCTGCTGCATCCTGGTGGGGAGATTTCCGTAAAGGCGGGAATCCGCGCAACTGGAGCAAGGCTCGCGTGTTTGTACCTGCGGATGCGGAGCCGGGGGGCGGCGGCAGCGCTTTTTCAAGGCTGCTGGTGGAGTCGAGCAGGCGGAATGAAAGGCACGTGGAGATGAGGCGGAATTGCATGAAACATCTATCTGGACTGCGCAACATCATATTTGGCGCTTTCAAAAACACGGGACTTCTGGTGCTGCTTGCATTGGCTGCGTCTGTTGGCTCCCCACGAGCGATGGCACAGGCCCTCACGCAGAGTCGCATCACGGGTCCAATCCGGGCCGACCAGATGACTGTGCTCCATGGGACCGTTCATCCGCTTGTGGCGGTCGCAAAAGATGAAGGTAGATTGTCTGGGTCCACCGTGATTCCGCGCATGTCGCTCGTGTTTCTTCTTTCTCCCGCGCAGCAGGCCGATCTTAAGAAGTTATTGGCCGCCCAGCAGACCAAGGGCTCGCCCATGTACCACCAATGGCTTAAACCTGGTCAGTTCGCTGCCCGGTATGGCGTCAACGCCCAGGATCTGGCCCGAGTGGCCGCGTGGCTGAAGCAGCAGGGATTCCAGGTTGCTCCCATTCCGCCCAGCGCGGACCGCATCGACTTCACCGGAACCGCATCCCAGGTGGAATCCACGTTTCAGACGGAGATGCACCGTTATCTGCTGCATGGAGTGGAGGGATGGGCCAACTCCACGGAAATCAGCGTGCCCCAGGCGATTGCCGGGATGACTCTCGGCGTCCGGCATCTGAACACCTTCCGTCCTGAACCACAGATCCACAAGACCGCTGTTCGCATGTCGCAGAACAAGATTGTCCAGGCCCGCCCGTTCTACACAGTCCAGACGCAGAATGGGCTGGTCAACTTTCTCGCTCCTTCCGATGTCCACACGATCTACGACGTGAGCGGACTTTACAACGCGAACTTTACCGGAACCGGGCAAACGATGGCGATTGCCGGCCAGACGGATATCACGCAATATCAAAGCGACATTGCGAACTTCCGCTCGCTCAGTGGGCTGAATCCCCAGAATCTGCCCACGCAGATTCTGGTGCCGAACACCGGAACCAAACAGGCGTACCCGAGCGATCTGGAAGAAGCGGACCTGGATGTGGAGTGGTCCGGCGCAATTGCGAAGGACGCGACCATTCTGTTCGTAACTGTGGGGAATTCACCCAATTACGGCGTGTTCGACTCCGTCCAATACGCCATCCAGACTCCGCTGATCAACAACACGCAATATGTTCCGGTCATCAGCATCAGCTATGGCAATTGTGAACAGGCGTTTGCTGGAAGCAACGACATTCAGAGTCTGGAGCAGTTGTTTCAGCAGGCGAATGCGCAGGGGCAGACGATCATTGCTTCCGCTGGAGACAGTGGATCGGCAGAATGCAACCAGATGGGCAAGAATGCTTCCGGCCAGTTTGTTGGCGCAACCAAAGGGCTTGCCGTCGATTACCCGGCGAGCAGCGTATATGTGACCGGCGCGGGAGGCACCTCGTTCAGCGGGGACGTGAATAACCAGTCCCAGTATTGGAGCACGACGAACAACAGCAATAACGGCTCCGCCCTCAGCTACATCCCTGAAACGACCTGGAATGACACGGTCACTCTGGCTCAGCTCACAAGCAACGGCTCCTTGAGCGCAAGCGGAGGCGGCGTCAGCGGTCTTTTCTCCAAACCCGCCTGGCAGGTTGGCAACACGCCGGACGACGGCAAGCGCGATGTGCCCGATGTTTCCCTGGCTGCGGATCCGGACCACGACGGTTACGTGCTTTGTACGGAGGAGACGACCGGGAGCGGCAGCAGCGAGACGTTTAGCGGAATGAGCAGTTGCGCCTATCCGCTTACCGGGAACGATGTCGCATACTTCGACGCCAATCAGCAGGCGTATCTGTACGGAGGGACCTCCGTCGTTGCGCCGGAATTGGCTGCCATGATCACCCTGTGGAACCAGCAGCAGGGAAACAGTAAAGGCGTGGGGAATGCCAATCCTCTCCTCTATACGGTGGCGAAGAATACTCCGGCGGCATTTCACGACGTCACGACAGGAAGCAATGCCGTGGTTTGCCAGCAAGGCAGTCCCAACTGTGTTGCCGATCCCAATCACCCTGGAAATTACATTCTTTCCTGCTGCAATGCGGGTCCCGCCTATGACCTGGCGACCGGCCTGGGCTCGGTGGACGCCGCTGCGCTCGGCACTGCATGGCCTGCCATCACCACTATCCCTACGGTCACTTCGAACTTCACCCTGGCGGCCTCCGGCGGAGTTTCTCTGACGCCGGGCGGCTCGGGTACCACGACTATCACGGTTTCACCCAGCAGCACGTTCAGTGGCTCCGTTACGTTGGCCTGCTCCAATCTTCCGGCAGGCGTGACTTGCAGCTTTAGTCCCACCGCTTCCGTTCCTCTGATCGCGGGTACGCCGCAAAAGGTCACGCTTACCTTGAATGCCACGACGGCGGCAGAGTTGAGGACTCCCTTTTCGCGGCGGAGATCCGGGCGTAGCTGGCCTGCAGAAGCGGCCCTTGCCAGCATCTTCGGTGTGTTTCTGCTCGGCGCCGGACGCAAAAAGAAAGTTGTCCCTGGGCGGTGGGCGTCACGGCTGGGTCTGGCGGTGGTGTTAGGAATCGGCCTTCTCGCGGCCGGCTCGGCAACCGGGTGCGGTTCAGGTACCAAAGCTGTGACGGGTACCGGCGGCGGGACCGGAGGGACCGGCGGCGGCGGAGGTGGTGGAAGCGCGAAGACCACGACGTTTACGGTCACCGGAACGTCCACCGCCAACGGCACGGCATCGAGCGCCTCGACGAACGTCAGCCTCACCATCCAGTAGCGGAAGAGCGACGCCGGCTCCAGCCTTTGGTTCCCACGTGGGCCGCCGCTGGTTCGCGGCCAACGTGCGGACCTCAACCTATGAGACCAGGGTGCATTTTGTAAAAGTCCGTGGCCCGCTGGTAAGCTCGCGCAAAGGCGCAAAGCTTCGCGTCCTGATAGAGGCCGCCCAGAAAAGTTATGCTCACAGGCGTTCCAGGACCGCCGATATTGTCCTCGTCTCCGGTGTCCACCGCCGGAGGTTTCGGCGCATCTTTCCCGCGCAGGCCATTCGGCTGGATGACGGCGGGATGACCTGTCAGGTTCGTCGCAATGAGCTGAGTATTATCGGTTGGCGTGACGATAACGTCGACCTCTTTGAAGATCTGTGCCATTTGATGGATCGCCAAAGTGCGGGCGCGGTTCGCCTGGATGTACTCCACCGCGGGGTACAACCTGGCTGTGCGGAAAATGTTTGGCCAGTCTTCCGCCCCTTGCTCCGTCAGCAGATTATCGCGTCCCGTCATGGTGAGCTCATCGAACGCCGCTGCGGCTTCCGCGCTCAGCAGGTTCGCCATGGCTTCAAACGGAAGCTTGGGCAGCTCCACCGGGATCAAATGAACCCCCATGGCTTTTAGCTTGTCCAGCGCCGCCCGGTCGTATTTCCGGTCATATATTTTGCGCGCGTGGGAGGCTCGGCGTCTCGCCAGGACCTGCTGCCACTGTTTTTGCTCCGCAGGTGTCGGATTTGCGGGCGCCTTCTCATCGACCGGAGGGGGCGGTCCAAACGCCGACTTGAAATAGCCGACGCGAAGCGAGCGCCAGTCAAAGTCGGCATTCCAGTTGAATGCCGCGTTGCGTACGCTTAAATCCTGCCCGTCAGGCCCGTAGATATTGCACATCACGAGAGCGCAATCTTCGACGGAACGGCAGATTGGGCCCAGTTTGTCCATAGTCCAGGAAAGCGCCATCGCTCCCGTGCGTGGCACGAACCCGAACGTAGGCCGCAACCCTGTTGTTCCGCACCGCGTCGATGGGGATGAGATGGAGCCGAGAGTTTCGGATCCAATGGAGAACGCCACGCAGCCTGCCGCGGTCGCGGAAGCCGGGCCCGCGGAGGATCCGCTGGAACCCTGCCGCGGGTTCCAAGGATTGCGAGTGCGCCCGCCGAACCACTTGTCTCCGTTGGCAAGCGCTCCAAGCGTAAGCTTGGCCACAAGGACCGCACCTGCGGAGTCAAGCCGCTTCACTACGGTCGCATCCTCGTCGATCATCTGGTGCTCGAATCCACCCGCTCCCCAGGTCGTCGGATAACCCTTGACGGCCAGCAGATCTTTGGCTCCCCAGGGTATTCCATGCAGCGGTCCGCGATATTTGCCTGCGGCGATTTCGGCGTCCGCCGCCTTGGCCTGAGCGATGGCGCGTTCTTCAGTCAAGGTGACGAGGAAATGCAGTTTTGGATCGTATTTCCGCAGGCGGGCGATGTACATTTCCGTCAGCGCCAGCGAGGAGACTTTTTGGGTGCGCACGTATTCGGCCAGCCGGGGCAAGGTCTCAAAGGCAAGTGCTTCCAGATCTGCGGGGACACGGGCGAGAGCGGGCGGGGCAGAGTATCTTGGCGGCATCCGATGCTTTTGCAGGACGTAGCCGGGCGGCAAAGGATCGAAGACGTATGCGGGTGGCACATTGTTGGGCAAGTGCAATTCCCGGATCGCGCCATAGCTTGCTCGCTGCTGGTTCAAGCCATCCAGCATCATCGCGATCTGCTCAGGCCGAAGGTTTACGCCAGCCACTTCGGCGGCCTGCCGCACCATCTCCGGCGTGATCTTTGGAGGTGATGTTTTTTGGGTTGTGCCACCCCCGGGCGCCGCAGGTGTCGTGGTGTCCTGCGCCTGCGCAGCAAGACTGTAAAGGACTCCGGGCAACAGCGTAGAGGCGAAGCCCATCTGGGTGCAAACCTGGAGAAACCGGCGCCGATCTAGCATGATTGAGGCAATGTATCACACGCGTGACACTTTACGGCGCCTTTCCAGCTTCTGACAGCACGATCTGCGCAGTACGCGAAAATGGGTTCAGGACGCCCGCACTTCCGGCGGAAAAGCCGGGGAGTTGCTGGACTCCGGTGTGGACGCGTGACGGACCGATTCAAACCCAGATCTTTCGGCGAATCCATCCGGTCCACGAACGCGAAGCTTGCTCGATATCTCACGTGGAATGTCATTCACCCGTTCCATCGTCCACCGTATCGGGCGGCGCAACAGCGCGTCGATCTCATTGCAGATGGTCTGGATTTCGCGCGACTCCTCCGGGCCGTTTTCCTTGACAACGTAGCGCAGGTGAAGATAACGATTCGCCTTTTGAACGACCTGAACGCGAGAAATCGCGCGGAAGTTCTGACACATCCGGGTCACCCGGGTTCCGATTGTCGCGTAGTCGGAGCCAGAGTCTCCCAGGCCGATCCCGTTTTCTGCGGGAGCCAGAACCTTTCGCACCATTGGGAAATTTTTTCCGCAGGTACACATCTGCTCGGCCAAAGTGACAACATCGCCGGTATCGTAACGGATGAGAGGCTGCGCGTAATTCAGAAGATCGGTGACAATCAGTCGATAAGCGGGGCCGTCCGGAGTGTCGCCGGCCGGTTCGAATTCTACGTGAGTGCCCCAGGGATGAAGATGAACTCCTTCATGCTCGGAGCACTCTGCTCCGATGGTGCCGAAACCGGCTCCGTAATGCACATACAACCGGCTGCGAAATACGGATTCGATGAAGATACGGTCATCGCCATCCAGCGCTGGCGCTGTTGCGATGACAACCTCCGGGCGATGGTGCATTCCATGCGCCGCGAGGTAGGCGGCAAAAGCGGCAAGCGCCGAAGGATGGCCGCAAAGCACCCGTGGACGCCGCTTTTCAAACAGCACGCGCGAGCGCTCCAGCATCTCGTCGGTCACCGGCCCGCTGGGACCGGGGACGCGGCGCATCAAGAGGTCCTCAAGGACTCGCAATTTTCTGTATGGCCGGTTGCGCTCATCCAGCAGCGGGCCTGCAATCGTCATCACCGAGTGGCCAGGCTTAAACCCGGCCCACTCATTCAGGTGAATGTTGAGAGCCGTCCGGTGCCGCAGCCCGGGCAGGTCATCGGCAGTGGGGTTGAAAGGGATTCCGGTCTCGCGGGCCGCAATCTTCAAATCGCCGAGTTTGGGCGCCGCTGTGTGGATCGCACGAAACCGCTCACGCAGCATTCCAGGAGCCATCACGGTAACAGGAATGGGATCGCCGGGCCGGATGCTGGAGGGATGGACTCCCGCATCGTCGAATTGGCTCCTATAGAACGGAACGGTAGCGTAGGCATGGGCCAGGAGCTTTTGCAGGCTCTCATGCTGCGCGGCGCGCTGCCGGGAAGCCGAAAGTGCCTCAAATTTGCGAATAGTGCGCAGCCAGCTCGCAAGTCCGCTATATGGACCTGGTTCGATCAAAGGCAGAACAACATGAGTATGGAAGATCCCCATGAAAAAATTTCTCCTGACTAAATTGCCGTACTGATGGCGACTTCTGGGCCGCTCTTGTCTCCAAAACCCTGCTTGCCAGATGCATCTGCTGCTCCAGATTGCACCGGCACGATCATTAACTCCGCCCTTGCTTCCGAACGGCGCTGAACTGTCCACGCCGGTTCCCGGGTTTCTCCGGCATACCCGGCTCCGGCCACAATTTCAAGCATGTGGCGGGGCGTCGCCCGGGCAACCTGCCCATGACCAGCTTCGGACATCGTTGCCTGGCCGCTCGTCGTGGTTTGAGCCGTCGTCTTACGTCCGCCCGCTACATGCGCCAGGTCCGAGATGCGTCCCTGAATCGCACCCATGAGCGGCAGCGAGCGTCCGCAGGAACACTCGGCAGCCGCGTTCAGCGACGCAACGTCGCCGATTTCATACCGAATCAGAGGCATGGAACGGTTGAGCAGGTCTGTGACAAGCACCCGCCCCATGCTCGCCGGCAGAAGAGGGCTGGGCTCCACTTCCACGAGAAGAGCGTCGGCGTCTACGTGCAAGCCGCTATGCGCTTCGCATTCGCTCGCGATGACGTTAACCTCGCGGCAAACATAGCGGTTGAATACCTTGCCTCCAAACACGTCTTCAAGGAGAGACCGGTCGGTGTCCGACAGCAGTTGCGCCGAGATGATCATGGATTCGAAGGCGAGGTCGCGGATGCCATTTCTGTTGCAGAAATCGGCAAACATTACCGCAGATTGCGCGTACGCCAGCATGTGACGCGGGCGGTGGCGACGCAGCACTTCTGCGTACTCCGCCATCGCCTCGTCAGTGGCCGAGGTAGTGTTCAGGGTCAGATCGCGATCGAGCAGCTTCTTTTTCCAGGCCGGGCGCGTCTCAGACTTCTCGATGGCGCCTGCCCGTGGACCCCAAAGGTGGGCGTACCAGTCGCCCGGGCGCAGGCCAGCCCATTGGTCAAACCGGGCGCTGCTGGCCAGGCGAGAATCGACCCGTTCTTTGTCGATATAAAAGGGCAGCGGACTGCCCGTCGAACCCGGTGTCTGATTTCTGAGCCGTTTGGCCGATGGCACATTGCTTGAGACCATCAGATCCTGATGCTTTTGAATATCCGTCCTGGTGACCACAGGCAGCAAACGAAGATCTTCGGGGGTCTGAATGTCCAAAGGCGTCACCCCGGCTTCATTCATGCGCAGCCGGTAAAAGGGGACGTATCGATAAGCATGCATAAGTTGCTGGCGGAGCCTCTGCATTTGCAGGTCCCGCAATTCCTCGGGCCGTAAATACTCGTTGCGCTGGAATTCGCGCAGGTAACGCGTGTATGCGGGATGAGCGGTTTTGACCCATAAAGGATGGATAACGTTGCGCACGAGCGCCACCGTTGGATCGGACTTGAAATTGGAAACTCCGGAAGGAAAATGCGCGGTCATTTTGCCACCTTCATCATTTGCTCTGATATTTGAGCGAGCACTTGACGGCGGGTTGCATTGCCCGTCAGCAGACTTGGATGCACTTCAAGGACGGCAGCGAAATACATTTTTCTCCCACAGTGAAAAGTCGCCTGGCGCGGTTCCGCCAGCGGGTTGAATAGGTCAGGCACTCGCGCCGGCCGGGCCGCCCCGCGAGGGGCAACCGATTCAGGCGATCGCAGAAACAGGTCAGGATGCAAAGTTGTTCTCATTGACCGGTAAGGCAGGGAAATGTCCACACATATCTCATTGCAAGTGACGGGCCAAAGCTATGCAGGCCGCAATCGCGCGTTATCCGGAAAATATTTGAGGTGGCTTTTCGGGCCTCCATGCGTGTGCACGCATTTGCAGTCACCGATTTGGATGAGGACAATTGTTTTCCGCTAGTTAGCTCACCCGGGAGCTCCGCAAACCGGGGATCGCCCACGAGCGGGGAGACTAATATCCGAGCGCGGCAAGCAGGGTCTGGAATTGGGGTTTTCAGGGAAGGAGGTCGGGGAATGTGGGGAAATCAGCGGCAGCGATTGCGAAAGCCAGCAGGTATGAAATTGGCCTGCTGGCTCTCGGGAATGTCGGGAGCTGGACTTCGAGAACTCAGGCGACTTCGAGGTGCTGCATCTGTTGTTCGAGGAGCCCGATAATCTGAAAGCTTTTCAGCGACTGTTTCGGAACAAATAAGCAGCGGTTGTTGGTCAGCTCATCCACCGGAAAAAGGCGGAACGCATTT
>DAHVZT010000032.1 GCA_027323885.1 Acidobacteriaceae bacterium | reverse complement strand
CCACCACATAAATGCGTTCGTGGCCCGCGACGAAGTCATGCACTTCGCGGGTAAATGGAAATGCGCGCAGCCGAAGGTAATCGGTGTCCACGCCGTATTCCTTCAGCAACTGATCGCGCGATTCTTCCACGGCGAATTCGGAGGTGCCGAACGCTATGATGCCAATCTTCGATTTTCCGCTTTGTACGACAATGGGTGGCGGAACCAGAGTCCGCGCAGTTTCGAACTTGCGTGCCAGGCGCTCCATCAGCGCTTCATAGTCATCCGGCCGTTCACTGTATTGCGCTTTGTCGTTGTGACCGCTGCCGCGCGTAAAATACGCCGCAAGCGGATGATCTGTTCCAGGCAGCGTGCGGTACGGAATGGCATCGCCATCCACGTCGCGATAGCGCGCGAAACCGCCCGCCTGCTCCAGTTGCTCCGCAGTCAGAACTTTCCCCCGATCGAGCGGCTTCTCCGGATATACAAACGGATCCGACATCCAGTTGTTCATGCCCAGCTCAAGATCGCTCAGAACGAACACGGGAGTTTGCAGCCGCTCGGACAAATCGAAAGCAGCCACGGCAAACTCAAAACACTCGTGCACGCTGCCGGGCAGCAGCATCACGTGCTTGGTATCTCCGTGGGAGAGATACGCGATGCTCAATACATCGCCCTGCATGGTGCGTGTCGGCATTCCGGTGGAGGGTCCGACGCGCTGAACGTCAAAGATGACGCCGGGAATTTCCGCGAAATACCCCAGCCCGGCAAATTCCGCCATCAAGGAGATTCCCGGCCCGGAGGTCGCGGTCATGGCTCGCGCACCCGCCCAGCCCGCGCCGATTACCGCCCCAATCGCGGCAAGCTCGTCCTCCGCCTGCACGACGGCGAATGTCGCTTTTCCGTCCTCGGTAATCCGGTATTTCCTCAAGTAGTCGATGAGCTGCTCGACCACGGAGGATGAAGGCGTGATCGGATACCAGGTCACGACCGTCACACCGGCGAACATCGCCCCGAGGGCCGTCGCCGCGTTGCCGTCGACGATGATCTTGTTCCCGGTGGCGTGCATTTTTTCCAAAACGAAAGGATCTTGTTTGGTCAGCGACTGTGTGGCGTACTCATACCCCGCCTGCACGGCGGCCCAGTTCAGATCGGCGGCTTTTTGCTTTTTGGCGAACTGTTTGCGCAGCGTCTTCTCTACGCATTCCATATCCATATGGATCAACTGCGCCACAACGCCCACATAGACCATGTTCCGCACCAACTTGCGCAGCTTGCCATCCGCGCAGACCGACGCCGTCAGCTTGTCGAAGGGCACGGGATAGCAGGTGACATCGTTGCGGTATTGCTGCAGATTCTGCGCTTCGTCATAGATCGCGACAGCGCCAGGCGGGAGCGCGAGAATGTCTTCCCGGGCGGTCTCAGGATTCATCGCAATCGCAATGTCGATCTCTTTTTTCCGCGCCACGTAGCCATGCTTGCTTACGCGGATCGTGTACCAGGTGGGCAATCCCGCGATGTTGGAGGGGAAGAGATTCTTGCCGCTGACCGGAATGCCCATGCGGAAAATGCTGCGCAGCAGGACATTGTTCGCCGACTGTGAGCCGGAGCCATTGACTGTAGCGGCCTGGATACTGAAATCGTTGACAATCCTTTTGCTGGAGGTTTGCGCGGGCGAGCTTCCCGCCTGAACACCCTCTGCGACATCTTCAGACGCCATGATACTGGGTTCCCTCCTTGCTGCCGTGTCTTCGAGTAGGAAGTAAAAATTATGGGAGCAAAGTGAAGGCCATCCCACACGCCATTATAGGTTTGGCAGGACCTGAAGCGCTGCAAAGAGAGCCCTGAATGGTTACGTTTCCACACTCGAGCGTGCAAATCGAAAGCTGAATGGTTCAACAACAGGAACCGAATGCTCCCCATGCTAGAGTCGATTTTGTGGCGCATTCACGTAATTCGGCGAACAGGGGCAGGCATTCGTCTGCGATTTCGCAGGCGCCGCCGGAAATTGTCAGCGGGCGGTGGCTGGTCAAGGCATTGCTCGCCACGTTGTTTGCCGCAGCCGCGGCTCTCTACTGCACGGTATGCCTGCTCTTTTATCAGGGGCAGTGGCAATTCGTATTTTTTCCGCCAAAACAAAATCGCGCTCCGGTGAATGTTTCCCAACTCGCGGCCAGCAGCAGTTTGCCAATCGCCGACGTCAAGTTCAACTACACGGAGCAAGGAATTCCGCGGCTGGATGGCTGGTGGATTCCCGCAGTATCCGCCGTTCCTCCGGACAAAAGCTCGGCGGCAGGCTCGCGTGAAAACCGGAACGGTCCAGTAACGAATCCGTTGGTCATCCTCTTTTGCCCTGACGGTCGAACTACGCTGCCGGACAACATGGCTGCGTTCCAGGCGTTTCATGCTCTCGGCGTCAATGTTTTCGCGTTCGATTACCGTGGCTTTGGGCAAAGCGCAGCGGGTCATCCTTCCGAAGGAAAGTCGTATGCGGATGGCGTCGCGGCACTGAAATATCTGACGGACAGACGGCACATTCCTCCGTCCCACATCGTTCTGTATGGAGCTGGGGTTGGCGCGGCGGTAGCGGCCCATGTGGCCCAGCAGTCGCCCGAAGTCGCAGGCCTGATTCTCGAAAATGCGCGGCCATCCTTCGCCAAGAAGGTGAAACGCGAACAGCACATCCACGTCCTGCCGCTCTGGCTCATCTTTCCCGAGCGATTTCAGATCACCCGGATCGTGCCGCAAATCCGGTGCCCCAAGCTGTTTCTAATGCCGGCCGGCAATAGCGAAGCAACCAGACTATTTCGGCAGGCGAGCGCTCCGAAGTTTCTGGCAGCTATCGGCACAGAGAGCGGCCCCAGCATGTACTCTCAACCGGCCTGGCAGCAAGCTGTGCAACGATTTTTAAGCGCGCTTCCCGCTTCCTCGCAAAAGAGCGAGGAAGATAGGTCCTTGAGCTCACACTGAAATCGAATGGTCCAGAATTCCTGCGAGGTCCAGCGGCCAGTCCGCGATGCTGCACGCGTAACTACTCTGCAGCGGGACCGCTCCGGCAGCGTGTCCTGAAACTCTGCCACTCTCAGTTTCGAATCAGGGAAAGCTGCTGAATGGCACGATATTTTTCCAGAGGAGCCAGGGGATGGCTTACTTCCGATTCCGATATTCGTCCATTTACGACAGAGGACGATCTAACCCCAGGATTTCGCACGGGGCAGGTGGTCACGGCTTCCGATGCAAGCCTTCGGTTGCACAGGTCAACACTTCCCCGTTTCAAGGAGCGCCGAATGGTCAACAACTGTGCCAACCCAGCGTGCAAAAGGCCTCTCCACTACCTGCGTGAGGGTAAGGTTTTTCTGTTTGCGCAGAAAGAGAGTACCAGTAACGGGGAAAAAGTTCCGCAGCGGCTGGAACACTTCTGGTTGTGCGGCGAATGCGCGAAGTTCTGGACGCTGGCGATGGGCAACGACAGGTCCGTGCAGGTAATCGCGGCCGCACGGCATGGACGCAGAACAAAATTCCCGGCTGCTTCGATGCCCTCTCGCACGGTGAGATAATCCAGCCGCGCGCAGGTGTGGGTTCCTGCGATTCAAATTTTAGCGGCGGGAGTGACGTTCTCTTCTCCGCAGGTTCCACATGTGCCTGACGCTTGCGCCGGACTGACATCGGCGTTGTAATATCCCGCCAAGGAGTACATCCGAACCCGCACCAGTTCTTCCAACATCCTCAGGCCGTCTCTCAAGTAGCTGATCCTGGAGCGTTCATCATGTCCCCAGGTGACCGCGACCTCTTTCACGTTCATTCCAAGCCGCAGCGCGATATATAGAATCTCCGGATCAAAACCCCACCGCTCAATGCGCTGGCGAATGAAAATGGCTTTGGCCGCCTGGCTGCGGAATGCCTTGAAGCCGCATTGCGTATCCGCCAGGGGAAGGTTCATGACCAGCCTGGTGAGCCAGTTGAAGCAGCGGCCGAAGAAGCGGCGATAGATGGGCTGTTTCAGCGTCTGTCGAGACCTGTCCAGCCAGCGGGAGCCGATGGCGACGTCCGCCCCGTTCTCGAGAGCGGCAAATAACCGTTCGGCTTCTTCCATAGGAGCGGAAAGATCGGCATCCGTAAACATGACGATCTTTCCGCGGGCCTGGAGGATTCCATTCCGTACGGCGTAGCCTTTGCCGCGGTTGCCAGGATTGTGGATCAGGCGCAGGTTCGGATAGCGCTCGGCAGCAGCTTCCACGATGGCCGCGGTCCGGTCGCGAGACCCGTCGTTGACCACCAGCACCTCAGCCTGCCAGCCTCGTTCCTGAACGCATTCCATCACGCGTGAAAGCGTGGCGCCAATACGCGCCTGCTCATTGAAGGCCGGAATGACAATGCTGTATTGAGGCTCTTCCATGAACGCACCACCTGCTCTTTTAAACGGAGTTTTTCTCGCGGGACCCGCGGGACGTCTGCACTCCCAAGCATAGGGGAATGCAGGACTTTTCGCAACGCAATAAGGCCGGCGTTTGGCCGCCAGTCACTCTCCTGGGCAAATCCAAAGTAACAAGCGCCGGGAACTCAGTTCTTCGTCCTTCACTCGAATTCATCAAGTGCTAAACTCGCCCCTATGGAAGTCCACGCCGAAGATACACCCAGGCATTCCTTCTGGTTCTGGCTGCTGCTGACAGGCGGCGCATTCCTTCTGCTGGTCGCGCTGCTCTGGATTGCGGCCTGGCATCTGCTTGGAGGATCCGGCGTAAAGACCGGAAGCTTCCCGCCGTTCGGGTCCAACAATATTGCCGTCGTCGACCTGAAGGGCGTGATTCTCTCTCCCGATAAGATCGACCGCCAGTTGGAAGAATATGCGAACGACGATTCCGTCAAGGCCATCATCCTGCACATCGACTCGCCGGGTGGCGGCGCGGCGGCTTCGCAGGAGATTTATCACGAGGTCCTGCGGATCCGAACCAAGCACAAGAAGCGCGTCGTCGCTTCCATAGAAAGTGTAGGCGCGAGTGGAGCTTATTACATCGCCAGCGCCACGGACCGGATCTATGCCAATCAGGCAAGCATTGTCGGCAGCATCGGCGTCATTATGGAATGGATCAACTACGGCGATCTGCTCAAGTGGGCCAAGCTGAAAAACATAACCATCAAGGCAGGCGCACTTAAGGACGCCGGCTCTCCCACGCGCGATGTAACTCCGCAGGAGCGGGCCTATTTCCAGGGATTGACCGACAATATGCACGCCCAGTTCATCCAGGATGTAGCCGCGGGAAGAGGTTTGCCGATTTCCGCGATCCAAAATCTGGCGACCGGCCGTGTTTGGACTGGACAGCAAGCCCTTCCCTTGCATCTGATAGACCAGACGGACGGATTTCGCGTTGCATTGCTGGACACGGCTCGCGCTGTAGGCATCTCCGGGGAACCGAATGTGGTGCGTCCAAGCGAGCCGAAAAACGGTCTGCTGGACATAATCTTGAAAGGGGATTCCAAGTTAGGTTTCCCCAATCCCGGCGAGTTGCAGTCCCTGCTCGAGAAGAGCCCTGCCTTTTATTACCTATGGGAGTGAGCCGGGCCGGGGAATTCTGCGAAATTGAATTTTTGCGGAACTTGTTGCACGAAGAAGCAGGCGCTGCGGCAGTCGCGAGCAGAAACACGCTCAGGCAATTGGAGCTATTTCGAGTGTGTTCGCGAATCTTCGGCGAGCATCCAACATTTTTGAAAGCGAGGATGGATCGTCTATGACTAAGGCCGATTTGGTGGTGGACGTGATGCGGCTCGGAGATTTGACGCGGACGGACGCCGAAACGATCATTGAGACAATTTTCGATTCCGTCGTGGGCGCCCTGCGCTCAGGCGACAAAATCGAGATCCGCGGCTTCGGCAGTTTCCGTACGCGTCAGCGCAACCCGAGAATTGGCCGCAACCCTAAGACGGGAGCACGCGTGGAAGTACCCGCAAAGCGAGTTCCCTACTTCAAGCCAAGTAAGGACTTGCGCGACCTGGTAAACAACGCTCTGGATGCCAAGGAGGCAGGTTCGCACCCAGCCGCAGACCAGACGGACGGAGAAGCCGCCACCTAGCAATCCCGCTTGGATGAGTGGCTCGGACGGCGGCAACTCGTCCAATCGCTTCTTTTTCGACGCGCCTCGCTGGTGCTCTCAGTCGTTATGCGACAAATTCGACGGATTGGTCGTCAGCTTCATGAACGTCTGCCGGCAACTCGCGTCGATCAAGCTCCAGACTTTTTTCGCCGCTGTACGTTCTTCCTCCTGGATCGCTCTCGCCAGCCGTTCGGTTTCGGTATCTCCCGCGAATCCGGCGACAATGGCCAGTTCCTCATACATTGCAATTTCGCTGTTCTCGATCGCGTAGGCAATGATCAGGTCCTGGGAATTCTTTTCCCCCGCATCGTGTCCTATCTGGGCCGCAGCCGGAGCAAAATTGAACAAATGGGCGAGCACGCTTTTCAGCGTGGATGGACTGCCTCCCAGCGCGTGCAAACGCGCTGTCAGACGCTCATGCTGGTGCCGCGTCTCGACGGCATGCTCCGCGAACAGATTCTGAACCGGCACCTGCTCCCCGTCTTTTGAAAACGATTTGAGTTGAGCCTCGAAATTTCTTTCTGCCGCGATCGCATCCACCAGATACCGGCGGATGACTTCCTGAGCGGATTGTGTGGACATAAGGACGCCTTTCCAATCAAGGTACCGTTAAGGGACAAGGACAATTTTGCCGGATCCGCCGGATTCACCCAGGGTCTGTGCTTCCCGGATCTGGGAGAGCTTCATCCGCCTGCTTATCGGAATGAAAAATTCCTTTCTCGCAACCGCTTCAGCCAGGCTGCGCAACTGGTCCGCATCGGGTTGGGCCCATATTTCCTCCACGCGAAAATCCTTTCCGTCCGCTTGCTGAGGTTTCCCCACTACGGTGGCCAGAACGCCTCCGGAACGAATATACGGCAGGAGCCTGACGATTGCATCGTGACCGGCAGTGTCGGCGATGGCATCCAGCTTTCCCAGGGAGCCTAGTTCCCCACCTTCATCGATGGCAATGCACCGATCCGCTCCGAGGGCTTCCGCCGCCTTCATCTGGCTGGCCCGGACGCCGGCGATCACCGTAGCTCCGTGCTTCTTTGCGACGAAGACAGCGGTGCGCCCCACGCCACCCACAGCGCCCGTTACCAGCACAGTCTGGCCGGCCTGGGGCCGCACACCTTTTTCGATTAACTGGGCGCCGGTAAGCGTCACAAGGGGCAAAGCAGCCGCGTCCTCAAACTCCAGACCCTCCGGGATCCGGGTGAGGATGTCTGCCTTCGCGACCAGAAACTCCGCATAAGATTGGTTCACCAGGCCCATAACTCGATCGCCCTGGCGTAACCCCTGGGTTCCTGGGCCGAGCGCGACCACCGTACCAGCGACATCCCGTCCCAAAATAGCGGGAATGTGGAGCGGCATCACGGCCTGCAGGTCGCCACGACGTAGTTTCCAGTCCACCGGATTGATGCTGGTTGCAGCCACTTTCACCAGCACCTCTCCTTTTTGTGGCTCAGGCTGCGGAACGTCCCGGTAGCTGAGCTGGTCCACTCCGCCATATCCCTGCAACAAGACTGCCTTCATGGTTCCTCCTCAGAATCGGTCCTCACCTGGTTATGGGATGCAGCGAATCATCGCGAGCCTCGCAGGAAATGGAACACGATGGAGATGATCGCAAGGATGAGCAGAATGTGGATGACGAACGCGGTCACATGGAAAACCACGAAACCGCCTATCCACGCAAGGAAAAGAACAATTCCGAGAACGAGGAACATGGAAGACCTCCTAAAATCGATTTGCACTGATTGCAATCCGTGTGTTTGGAAGCATTTAGCGAACCTGCTGTTGCTTCGAGCCCAGAATTATCGCGGGCGGCGGACCTGGCGCAGCACACTGGGATTGAATTCGATTGGGCTGCATGCAGTATCATTCCCCATGCCGGTCGCAGTTCTCACTTTGGAGATACGCCTGGACTACGCGCAATCGCTGAAGGACCGGCGGCAATGCGTCCGCAGCATCAAGGAGAGGGTACGCCGGAACTTCAATGTCTCGGTTGCCGAACTGGATGAGATCATCGTCTGGCAGCGCGCATCGCTGGGGATGGCGGCCATTTCGCCCTCCAGAGACTATCTGGTTGGCCAGATGAAGCGGCTGGAAGAGGCTTGCGTGAAGATCGCGGAGAACCATGGGGCCACGGTGAGCGACTCCTTTGTGGAGTTTTTTCCGGAAGAATAAAACGCGGAAATTCCCGAACACCGTTCCAAATTTGATATCCTCATTCGTTTACCGGTTCCTATCCCCGGTGCAGCCGATCCCGGCGAAGCAGACAGGAACAGAACATGCCAGCACATCGCGGAAGAACCTACCACCAGAGCCGTGTAGCGGAAACGCTACGGGAGGAGATTGGCGCCATGCTGGAGGGCCAATTGAGCGATCCTCGCATCAGCTTTGGATATGTCAGTGAAGTGGTACTCGCGCCGGGCGGCAAAACTGCCCGTATCTACGTCGCTGTGGAGGGAGACAGCAAGGACGAAGCCGATATGATGGCGGGCCTGGAAGCCGCCAAGGGTTACATCCGGCACCAGTTGCTGCAGCGCATGGGCGTACGCCATGTGCCGGAGCTGGTATTCCAGGCAGACCACTCCGAACCGGTGCGAGCGCGAATTGATGAACTGCTGGGGCGGGTGGAACGGCGCAACCGTCAGCAGGAGAAACGGCAAGAGTCCGGTGAGAAGAAGATGGACATTTCCGCACCCGAGTGACCGCTTACACCATGTCGCAGACCGCCACGTGCATCACGGAACCGCGAACGGAACGCTCCGCCCATCCAGGGCCAGCGCTTCTGGCTGCCTTCCGGGAGAAGGACCGGTTTTTGCTGACTGCGCATGCCCGCCCGGACGGGGATGCAATCGGGTCGCTGCTGGGGCTGTGGATGCTGCTGAAGGAAATGGGCAAGCATGCCGAGATGCAGCTCTTTGACCGGGTGCCGATGATTTACCGCACGCTGCCGGGCAGCGAGCACATCCGCCACGCCAATGGATTGTCCGGCAGTTACGACGCGATCGTTCTGCTGGAATGCGATGGAGTCGAGCGTTCGCGCATTCAGGGACTGTCCGGCAACTTCCTGATCAACATCGACCACCATACCAGTGGACGCGACTTTGCCGATCTCAACTGGATCGATGTCAACGCAAGCGCGGTTGCGGAGATGATTCACCGTTTCGCGCTTGCCGCCGGTCTTCCCATCACTCCGCCCATTGCGACCTGCCTGTATACCGGGCTTTTGAGCGATACGGGATCGTTTTGTTATGAGCGCACACGGGCCGAAACGTTCGCGCTGGCAAAAGACCTGGTGGAACAGGGCGCCAGTCCGGCGCGCATCGCGCAGGACGTCTATTTCAGCAATCCAGCTTCCAAGATGCGGCTGTTGGGGACTGCCCTCACAACGCTCCAGCGGGAAGGACGCATCGCGTGGCTGTGGGTCACGCACACCGATATGATGCGGGCGGGCGCCGTCGAAGAAGACTGCGAAGGCATTGTGAATTACGCCATCGGAATCTCCGGCGTGGAAGTTGCCGTTTTCCTACGCGAGCTGCCGGACCATCGCGTGCGTCTGAGCCTGCGCAGCAAAGGAAAAATGCATGTGGCTGAAGTCGCCAGCCGCTTCGGTGGAGGCGGACATGACAACGCGAGCGGCTGCACACTGGAGGGCCCTCTCTATTCCGCCATGGACCGCATTCTGCAGGAACTTCGCCGTCACCTGGCGGTCAATGTGAGTTCCGGGTCCGCCGGGTAAAATTCCGCCAATCTAAGTCCGGCCAATCTGAGGCCAATCTAATCGAGATTCGGTTGCGGCGGCTTGCCAACCATATCATCCGCAGGTTGGAACAATTGCAACTGGGTCTTCCAGGTGGTGGACTGTCCGGGGGCAAGCGTGACCATTCCGGTATCCACGCCGCGCCACTCACTGCCGAAGGGGTCCGCGTAGTTGAACTGCGGTTCCAGCGCGATGAAGGCCTTGTTTACCGGCGAATAGACCTGGATCACTTTCACCAGCGGCGTCATCGCCGTGACACGCATCCCGTAATTGGCTCCCAGGTCCCGAATTTCCGCGACCGCATCGCCCTCTGGAGTGCGCTTGAGCTTGACGAATGCGTCATCCATCAGCTTGTCGGGCAGCGGAGCCCCCAAGGTGGCAGTAAAGTCGTACGGTGTCCCCGCGGTATCGATCAGTTTGCCGGTGGGGAAAACGTCGTCATAATTGTTCACCTCCGCCCGCATGGAAGCAGGGACATGGAGTCTCGCGTTGGGGCGATTGCCGCTCGGCAGCAGGAAGTAGGGATGCCAGCCGATACCCACCGGCTCCGATTGCTGCCCTGTGTTTTTTCCGGAGACGACTGCCGTGATGGTATCCCGCGCCAAGGTGACGGTCACAGTGACCTCATTGTCGGAAAACCAATGTCCGTTGGCAGGCAAATGGTAGACGGCCGTTGCATACCCGCCGTTCGCATCCGCCTGCACACGGATGTTCTCCGCTTTGGCCGCGAGCATCTGTCCATGCATCGCGTGCCAGGGAGCTCCCGGTAATTTTCCGTGGGTATTTGCGACAAGCTGCACGGTTCGTCCATGCCATTTTGCGGTCACGAATTTCTCGCCGGTCTGCCGGTTCGTACTGACCGGTCCCAGAATGCGGTTGGCGAACGGAAAAAGAAACGCTCCTCCCATGGAGTAGCTCTGATCGCCGTTCATGTCCTGCGGACCATCGTTCAGCACCTTGACAGCTTCGTTCAGGTGGGGAGAAGCAAGCAGCGTCGTCTCGCCTCTGCCCGGAAGGTAGGCTGTGATCTGAAACACATTCATGCCGCGCCCAGGGAGCAGTGTCACACTGAGAAATTCGGGCTTGGATCCGTCCCCGCTCTGCAGGCGGCGCAACTCAATCGCCTTTTGTCCGCCGACCTGCGGCAAATTGGCGGAAGCCTTCTCGGTCGGCGATATCGGCTTGGGCGCCGGACGCGACTTGCAGCCAGTGGCGCACCCGAGCAACGCGCCGGAGAATACCCCCGCAAGAACGATCTGACGGTATGCGGCGCACCTGCGAAGCTTCATGCTGATTCTCCCCTGAAGAACTGTCTTCTTTAGATCGTACAATTTACTGGTGACTTTGCCCTGCAGTTCGCCGGAAAGCGCGAGCCACGGCAGCCTGGCAGGCGCTCCGGCTGTTTCTCCCCGCGGCGCTGCTTCGCCCAGGGCGATCGGCGGGGCCGCAGCCGCATTCCGCGTTCTCGAATCGCGAATCGTGTCCTGCGAACGCTGTCCGCGGCTCCGGAGCTACTGCGCGGAAATTGCGCGAACGCGCCGCCGTGCGTATCGAGACTGGCAGTACTGGGGCAAGCCGGTTCCCTCCTTCGGCGACCCCGAGGCTCGCGTGCTCGCACTGGGTCTGGCGCCGGGAGCCCATGGCTCGAATCGTACCGGCCGGCCTTTCACGGGCGACGGTTCGGGAAACTTCCTTTACCCGGTGCTGCATGCCGCCGGGTTTGCCTCGCAGCCCCTCGCGGCTTCGCGCGACGACGGCATGCGTCTCGACGATCTTCGCATCACATCCGTGCTTCGCTGCGCTCCGCCCGCCAACAAGCCGCTGCCGGCGGAACTGCAGAACTGCGCCACATTCGTCGATGAGGAAATCGCTCTTCTTCCGGACCTGCGGGTGGTGGTGTGCTTAGGAAAGATAGCTTTCGACGGATACGTGGCCCATCTTCTGCGCACGAAAAAGATTGTCCGACGGGGAGAACTGGTGTTTGCTCATGGCGCGGAATACTCCCTGGATCGCCAGCCGCACATTCTCGCCGCTTACCATCCATCGCTGCAGAACACCAACACCGGCCTGCTCACCCGCGCCATGTTGCAGGCCGTTTTTGAACGCGCTCGAGCTCTGGCCGCTCACCCTCTCAGCGCGAGCCGTGAAGGTCGCCATAGAAGCTGACGGTAAAAATCGGCGTGAGCTGTCGCGGATAATTGGAGCGCGCTGCGGTGAAAGTGGTTCCCGCACCCCAGGTGATTGGATATTTTCCGTGGTTCGGCCATGTCACCTCAACTTCCGGACTCAAATCGAAATATGCGAAGTTCGGTGCGCTTGCCTTTCCAAACAACAGACTGCGCCCGAATTGCCGCTCCCCGTCGTACTCCAGCAGATAGCCGAAACCCTCTTTCGGCAGCAGCACATGTTCCAGGGCGCCTGCCGTTTCTAAAACGTTGCCATCCACCATACGATAGCGCTCGCCCGCCGGAATGGTATCGATGCCGTTGTTGAACTGGTACGGACCCACCACCGTGGCAGGATTCTGCAACAGTTCCGTCTCCTGCAGGTAGAGTTCGAACGGCTTGAATTGCTTGCGCACCAGAAGATTGATCTGCTCATTCCAGGTGCCGTTGCTGGTCTGGGACGCTCCGTTCAAATTCGGATTCGAGCTCTTATATTTCCCGGTAGGAATGTTCACATCGAAAGACAAATCGAGGGAAGGCATCCGCCATAACTTATAGCGGTCTTTTTCCTTTGCAAACTGCCACTTCACCTGCACCAAGGTATCCCCATATCCGAGGGCGGTATTTGTGGGCGCGGCAGGGCTGGCTGAATTGGCGACGCGGTTGTAATCGAAAGGCGCGTACAGATCCAGTTCCAGCCCGCGACCGATCCCGTAGGCGAACTTTGTGGGCACATAGAAGTTGCTCTGCCCCTTGGTCCGGTAATTGAACAGATACGGCTCGACGTAGTAGGAACCGCCCGGGTCCACGTCGGCGGTGCCCGTGTAAAAAGGGCCGCTGGTGTTGTCCACCCAGCGCCGTTCATTCGCCGGCGTGGGCACGGCTGTGGCTGGGGCGGCAGAGGACTGGGCCCTGGCCTTTCCAACCCAAATCGACAGTATGAGCCCGACAAAAAACGCGCGATACATCAGCGGAAATCTGTGCAAAAGGTGCATCCATGCCCTCCTGAGAAGCGTGGACAGCCCAAAGGAAAGAGCTGCCAGGCGCTCGCAAGCCGTTGATGAAAGGCCCGGTATCGATCTCCAGGCGATTCATGGTTCGCAAATCCAACGATGTTTCTAGCGAAGGCGGCTTACAGGAGGGGCCCGGTCCGCGAGCAGGAGTTTCCGCCGCGGGGAGCTTTCGAAGGGCTGCGCGGAGAGCGTTATCGTGCCATAGCAGGCGGAACTGAAGACGCAACTCTCTTTTGAGACTGCAGCCGCCGGATGCACCGGCGTCAAACCTTGCAGATGACCACTGGAGGACAAACAGATTTTTCGATGCGCCTGCTCGCCCTCCGCCATTGTGGTGGCGGCGTGCAGATCGTCGGTCATCGAAATGACGGGCAGCAGTAGAAAACAAAGCAGGCAAACGGCCATGGACCGAAGCCAACAACCGGAAGCGCGCGGGGCTTTTTCAGAACCGCTCGATCTGAGCCGCAGACTTACGAGAAGAACCAGCGACAGCAGAACCCACGCGAGATTGAAGAAAAGTTCCAAGTCTTCATTTTACCTTTGCCGCCGACGCGACGGATGACTCATTCGATTCGACCGCTCAAACAGAATTTCGGAATCAACGCGCGAGAAATCCTCGCATGGGCCATGCATCGGAAATGCGGCTCAAATCATTGGCTAACGGGATGCGCGTGCTGATAGTCTCAAAGAGAGAATCCCTGAGCAAAACCAGCGCACGAAAGTGAAAAGCATCAAATGAAAATTGCAAGTGTAGCCAGGGCAATGCCCAAGTGGTATTACAGCCAGCAGAAAATCTTTGAAACGCTTTGTGAACACTGGAAAGGCAAGCTGGAAAAGCCGGATGTCCTGGAGCGCTTCCATCAAAGGGTCGGTGTCGATGGCCGGCATCTTTCCTATCCGATCGAGGAATACGCATCGATTCAGTCCTGGGGCGACGCCAATGATCGCTGGATCAAAGCTGCCGTGGAACTCGGTGGACGGGCCGTGACCACGGCGCTCGAGCGTGCGGGGCGGAGCAAGGAAGAGATCGGCGCCATGATCACCGTTTCCGTGACCGGGATTGCCGCACCTTCTCTCGATGCGAAGCTGAGCAACACGATGGACCTGCCGCTGTCCATGCGCCGCACACCTATCTTCGGCCTGGGATGCGTGGCGGGCGCAGCCGGGATTGGACAAGCGGCGGATTATGTCCGCGCCTATCCGGACCGGATCGCGGTGCTGCTTTCCGTTGAGCTGTGTTCGCTCACCTGGCAACGCATGGATCTCTCCGTGGCGAACATGATCGCCTCCGGTCTTTTTGCCGACGGCTCAGCCGCCGCGGTCATTGCCGGCGACCAGGTCGAGGCGGACGGCCCGGAAATCCTTGGCCACCATTCCAGCTTCTATCGAGACACCGAACACCTGATGGGCTGGGACATTTCGGAAGAAGGATTCCAGATCGTCCTCTCCGCAGAAGTTCCCGACGCAATTCAGAAGCACTTCCCGAATGACGTGGACAGCTTCCTTGCCGCTCATAAACTCAAGCGGAGCGACATTGGCACGTGGATCATGCACACGGGCGGCCCCAAGGTACTGGACGCATCGGCGGAAGCGCTGGGCCTGAGCCGTGAGGCATTTACTCCCTCCTGGGATTGCCTGCGCGATAACGGAAATATGTCCTCGGCGTCCGTGCTGCTGGTTCTGGAAGATTACATGCTGAATCGGCGCCCTGCTCCCGGAAGCTACAGCATCCTGGCGGCTATGGGCCCCGGCTTTTGTTCGGAGCTGGTCCTGCTGCGCTGGTAAGGCGTGTCGACTGAATAAGAAAAAAGCCGTGCTCGACATGCGAGCACGGCTTTCGTTCAGGGGAACCGGTCAGAACACAAGCCGCGCGGCAAGTTGAATCTGGCGATTGGTGTAGGACTGCACGCCGGTTATCTTGCCGAAGGTCTGTGGATTGTTCATGGCTGATCCCGGGTTGGTGAACTGCGGAGTGTTGAACACATTGAACGCATCCCCGTGGAGCTCCAGGTTCAGCCGGTCGGTAAGGTGAACGTTCTTCTCCAGAGAGAAGTTGACGACGCGCTGCCCAGGTCCGTAGACCTGATTGCGCAGCGTGTTACCCAGCCGCTTGTACACGGTGATGTGGTTCGGCGAGGTATACGTCGGAATATTGGCCGAGAACGTGGACGGGTTGAACCAGAATCCGCGAATGCCCTTTGGATATTGAATGGGGGCGAGTTCGTCCGGCTCGTTCGCAGTGTTGGTAAAGCCCGTCGATAGATCCACCGGCTGACCGCTGGCGACAATGGCGATCAGGTTCGTCTGCCAGCCACCAATCACCCAATCCAATGGCCGTGAAATCCCGTTCGCATACCGCTGTCCGCGGCCGACCGGGAGGTAGTAGACGATGGAGGAACTGAACGTCTGTCTCTGATCCTGAGAAGAGTTGCCGTAGCTCGCCTTCGGATCGTAGTACAGGGCCAGGGTTCCCGTCGTGGAATCGTCCAGCGTGTGCGACCAGGCATAGGAACCCGTCAGGATCAGGTCCTTGGCGCGATGTTCGACATGCAATTGCAGCCCGTTGTAATTCGAGGTGCCATTGTAAATCTCATACGTGATGGTTCCCAGGTTCGGAAAGTTCTGCTTCGCCGTGCCGTACTGAAACAGGTTGTAGTTGTAGAAATCTTCCAGGTGGTCCGCTTTGGTCCCGACATACGCGATGTCGAAAACATTGTTGCTGCCGAACTGCTGCTGCAACTGCAGGTTCCATTCCTGAATCTGGCTGTTCTGATTGTTACGGTCGACCGCCAGGGTGCTCAACCCCTGCGGTGGCGCTGCCGGATTGAAGTTGGGAAAACCGGGCCGAGGCAGCGGCGTAATCTGTCCCGCCGAATTGACTTTGCAGCTCGCAAAACCGTCTGTCCCCTGCATAGGTGTCTGTCCCGTCAGCGTGATGCAGTTGCCCAAGCGCGCCTGATAATCGACGGCTCCTCCGAAGGGCGCCTGCTGGCCAAGCTGATTGTTGATTCCGCCATAGGTCGGATAGTAGTAGACACCGTAGCCGCCATGCAGTACGGATTTTCCGTCGCCGTGCAGGTCATAGGCGAACCCAAGCCTGGGGCCGAAGTTGTGGTAATCCTGATTCACAATGCTGCGCGAAACCCCGTTTTGGCCTGCGAGCAGAACATGGCCGGTATTGATATCGAAGGAAGCCTGCCGGTTGTGCGATTCATAGGGCCACGTCAGCAGGTCCCAGCGAATTCCCAGGTTGAGAGTGAGCCGCTGGTTCACGCGCCAGTCATCCTGGGCAAATAGACCGTCTTCCTGACTGATGTTGCTGAAGTAGCCGTTCTGCGCCCCAATCTGGTAGTTATCCACGAAGGAGGCCAGCAGGTCGGAGACCTCGTAACCGGTGAAATCCTGCCCGTTGCCGGAGATGTTGAAGTAGCCCTTGCCGGCGATGGGACGGAAGTATTCGACCTGACGGCGAATCCCGGTGCCGCCAAATTTGAAGGCATGGGCCCCGCGCTGCCAGTTGACGGTGTCGGTCACCTCATAGGTATTCTGCGGAACCGCATAGAGGCCATAATCGCCGGTATAGGAAAGTTCCGTGTTGTAGCCGCCGATGAGCGCGCCGCCGCTGGTTTCCAGATTGCGGTTTGCGTTTACGATTCCAAGATCCGCCGACACCGGTACGCCATAAAACGGCGGCTGGTAACCGTAGTTGTCCCGGTTGTAAGCGATGTGGGCTTCATTCACCACGTTCTGGGTAAACGTGTGGGTGTAGCCCAGATCGTAGCCCCGCGCATGCACATAGTTATTGCCCGAGCCGAAACCCGCAGGCAGCGTGGGGAGGGCGGAGGACTTGAAGTCGGTCGAGTTGTCGTAGCTGTAGCGGAAGAATGCAACGTCCTTGGCGTTCGCGACCCAATCGAGACGGACATCGAACGTGTTGTATTTGATTGCCGCCGTCTGGAAGGTCTCGTAATTGTTCAGAATCGTGTTGGTGAGGGTGGGCAGAGGAAAGGCATTCAGGTAATTGACCGCGGCCCTGTTCAGGCGGTTCTGCGGAATTATGTTGCCGGGAAATGGATTGCAGGTGATGGGATCGAAAATTTGCCCGGTTGCCGGTGCATTGCTGGCCTGGCAAAGATTGGAATGGTTGATGGATTGACCTCCGGTCAGCGCTGGATTCAGCACTTCCGAGAGATCGCCCTTGCGCATCCGGGCGGTGGGAACCGTGACAAAACCGGCGCCTACGGGAACCGCTTCCCGCCAACCCTGGTAATCGCCAAAGATGAAGAGTTTGTCTTTGATGATCGGCAGGCCTGCGTCGCCGCCGAATTGGTTTCTGTTATAGCTCGGGTTCGGCGTGGGTCCCGCACCCAGAAACTGGTAATACGGGTTGGAGTCGAATTTTCCGCTGCGATAGTACTCGAAGGCCGAACCGTGGAAGGAATTCGTACCGGATTTGATGGAACTGACAACGATGGCTCCCCCGGCTCGTCCGAACTGCGCCGGAGCGACGCTGGTGTCAATCTTGAATTCCTGGGTGGCGAAGATGTTGGGGAAAAACAGCAGCGTGTTGACCAGGCCGTCATTGTTGTCGACGCCGTCCAGAATGAAATTGTCGGCCGCCGGCTGCAATCCGTTGACCGAGATCGCTCCTCCGCCGCTTTCATTGTTGCGGAACGTCTCCGCATTTCCCGCAACGCCGCTCTGAAGGTTGCCGTAATTTCCGCGGGTCACCCCTGGGGTGAGCAGGGCAAGATTTGTAAAGTTCAACCCGTTCAGCGGGAGCTGCGTGATTTGCTTGCCCTGGATTGTTTCGCCTAAGGTCGCGTTCGATGTGTCCACCAATGGCGCCGCACTGCTTACCTGAACGGTGGTCGTAACCGAGCCCGGCTGCAGCTTGAAAATCAGCGTTTGCACCTGGGTGACCGTGACGGTGAACGACTGCTTTTCCGTTTCAAATCCTGGGGCATCAATCTGGGCCGTGTAATTTCCGCGCGGAACGGCGAAAATGTTGAACTCGCCCGCGGCGTTCGATGTGGCGTGGAGCTGAATGCCGTTGTCCGTATTGACGACCTGCACGTTGGCGCCGGAGATCGCGGCTCCCGAAGGATCGGTTACCGTTCCGACGATGCGGCCATTATCCGACTGAGCATGGGCGGCCGGAACCATTCCGCCGGTGAACGCGATGAATACAGCCAGGCCGATCCCCAATCGAAGGTGTTTCCTGATTCCCACCCAAAAAGCATGAAACGTCATTTTCTGGTCTCCTGAATTAAATCCCATGGTGCTGGTGCAACATAACCGGGTTTCCGCGGGCCACCGTTCCCGGCGGTCTCTCTGCACAACCCATAACTTAAACGCTAATAAGCCTATCTCCATCAATGCTCCACCCATCCTTTCTTCGTCTTATGCAGATCACCCGGTAAGTTGCGCGGAATCAGTAGCTTGCAAAACGATATCATCCGCTTCGATTCGAATTGACGAGAGCTTATGACCGGAGTACAAAGGAGACAGTCTCCTCTTTTGGGAATCAGGCGGTTGAAATCAGCGCAGTGGAAGAAAAGACTCCACGACTCAGGTTGCGTTTCGGGATCTTCGAGGCCGATCTTGAGGCAGAAGAACTGCGGCGGTCCGGAATCCGGATCAAAATTCAGAACCAGCCTTTCAAAGTTCTGTCGTGCCTTTTGGAGCGGCCGGGAGAAATCGTCACTCGAGAGCAGCTCCAGCAGCGCCTGTGGGGAAGCGAAACGACCGTAGATTTCGACCACAGTTTAGGGACAGCGATCAACAAGCTGCGGGAGGCCCTGCGCGACTCCGCCGACAATCCGCGATTCATTGAAACTCTGGCCCGGCGGGGTTATCGCTTTATCGCTCCGGTCAGTAGTGCGCCCTCAGGTCCCGCTTCGCAGGAGTCGGCAGGCGAACTTCTGACCATGCCGCCTGTGGCGGGTCCGCTTTCCGTTCCTCCCAGCCCTGCTCCAGTCCCGCCCGGTCCCATTCCGCGGTCCCAAAAGTATATGGTTGGGCTCCTGATCGCATGCCTTTGTGCTCTCGCGTTGCTCACCGTCTTCGCGGCCCTATCGCTCCGAAACGACGGTTTGCGCACTCCCTTTCGCATTTCGCAGGTAACCTACTCGGGACGGGTGTTTCCTGGGGAACCCCTGCAGGAGAGCCTGGGGACGACCGCCACCGATGGATCGCGAATTTACTTCCTGCAGATCGAAAATGGCAGGGCCGCTCTTGCCCAGGCCCTGATCGCGGACGGAGAAACCAGCATTCTGAACGTTCCGTCGGAGATCTCCGCGCCCGAGCTGGGAAACATTTCCCCGGACGGCTCGGAGCTGGTGGTCCGCAACGATCTGATTCCGAAGGCAGAACAGCCCTTGTGGATTGTGCCGACGCTGGGTGGCACCGCACGCAATCTGTCCAACATTCTGGGCCATGACGCTACGTGGATGCCGGACGGCAGGCGAATTCTGTACGCCGCCGGAAGCCACCTATATATAGCGAACCAGGATGGGTCCGGTTCAACACCGTTCGCCACGTTGCCGGGAAGAGCGTTCTGGCTGCGTTGGTCGCCCGAGGGGGACCGGCTTCGATTTACTCTGCTGAATTCGCTGAACCATACGACGTCGCTGTGGGAAGTCTCCTCCAACGGGAAGAACCTTCGACCGGTGCTCGGTTCCTGGTCCGGGATGGCGTCCGAGTGTTGCGGCTCCTGGACCCCAGACGGAAAATATTTCGTCTTTCAGTCGGCGCACAACGGAAGGAACAACATCTGGGAGCTCAGGGAGAGATCCTTTCTGAATGCCTGGATGAAACCGAAGCCGGTCCAGATCACCAATGGCCCGCTCAGCTATCAGGCCCCTATTACGGCGAGCGCCGGGCACCGGCTTTTCTTTGTAGGCCTGGACACGCGGTCGGTGCTGTTGCGGTATGAGGCCGGGAACCGGCAGTTCGTGCCCTATGGCAAGAGCCTGAACGCAGCGGAACTCGTCGACTATTCGCGAGATGGGAAATGGGTTGCATGGATCAACCCGGAAGATAGCACGCTCTGGCGCAGCCGAATCGACGGCACACAGCGCGTGCAGTTGACCACACATCCGCTGGAAGTTTTCATGATGCATTGGTCGCCCGGCGGGCACCGGATTGTCCTGATGGGGCGCGAGCCGGGCAAGCTATGGCGGATTTATGTCGTGGATGCCGACGCAGGCAATCTGGTTCCGCTGTTGGACGAAGCGCGCAACGAAGCCGATCCGGACTGGTCGCCGGACGGCAAATCCCTGATCTTTGGGAGATTGCCGGAATCCATGGCAGAGAAATCGCTGCCGAAAGCGATTTATATCTTGAACGTCGCCACGAGGAAGACGGTCCCTCTTCCACAGTCCGAGGGCATGTTCAGCCCGCGCTGGTCGCCCGATGGACGCTACATCGCGGCGATGCCGCTGGATCAAAGCAGGTTGATGCTGTTCGATACGGGTTTAAAAACCTGGAAGACGCTGGTTGCGCTTCCCGCCCATGATCCCGTATGGTCGCATGATGGCCGGTTCGTCTACTTCCACGACTTCGCTGCGGAGGACCAGCCGATCTATCGTGTTTCGGTTCCGGATGGTCACCTGGACCGCATCTCGGGACTGAAAAGCGTGCAGCCGCTGGATGTGCTGGATTTTCGCTTTGCCGGGCTCACGCCGCAGGATGTGCCGTTGGTCAGCGCCCGCATTTCGACGGCAAACATCTACTCCATGGACCTGGACAGCCGATAGGTTTTTGCCTGCGGCCCACGAACCAACTCCAGGAATTCAGACGGAAGGCGTACGCGGCGACCGTGGAGGTTCACCGCGCGCGACAAACAGCCTATTTCATGATGTGAGAGATGAACGTTCCCCAGTTCGTGTAAGTCGTTCTGGGACGGTTGGGAATGTATTCCGACGCCATCCAGAGGGAGCCGTCCGGAGCGACCGCTGCCGCACCGTAATCTCCCCAGCGGGCATATCCGGGGCCGCCGAATTGCGGGTAGCCGGAGAAGCCGTCTTCCGGAGCCGCTCCGATACCGGCCAAATGCACCTTGGGCTGGATGCTTTCTCCGTGGAATTTCACGTATCCCGTACTGGGATAGTAATCCGTTCCAGTCACGCTGAACGCGATCACGCCCTGGCCGCTGCTATCCACGGCAAACGCGGGATAGAGCACAGAGCCGTTCGCAATCCCAATGTAGCCCTGGCCTTTCACTCGCGCGGACAGGGTTGTAGAGGAAGCATAGGGTTCAACGGCAAACCAGGCCGCTCCATTCCGCATGTTGCTGGTGTTACCCGGCTGCAACAGGTTTGTGTTCAGGCCGCTGTACAGTTCTCCTTTGGAGTAATAGAGCTGCAGCATGCGGTCATCGTCCGGATTCAGGGTTTCCTCCGGATCGCCCAGGGACATGCCGAGCGGGTAGGGTCCGGTTTTCTGCACCGCAGTAACCTGGGGCGTTTGATATTCCTCGGTTTGGACAATGGTCTGCTGCAAGTTCAGGTTCGGAACATTGTCCTTCAGGCTCTCCGTGTTTGTGAGCGACCAGACGGCAATGCGGTTGTCACCCGTTCCGGAAAAATCCAGAGAACTGGTGAAGAACTCGGTTCCCATATTGGCGCCGGTCCAAGTGCCTGGCGACGGCAATGCAGGCTCAATGGAATACGCGGGGCCACCCGGCAGATTGAGTCCGTCGAAGGCGACAGCGATCGGCGTCGATGTACCCTCAATCAAATCGCGCTTGTTGATCGCGGTGATCAAAGTGGTCTGGAAATAACCGGCGGCTGTGGAATATTCGTTGTCGTTCAGATACACCCCATCCTGGTTGACGCCGAGCAGCGGCTGATCACCGAGGCACGGACATTTCCCGTAATCCGCGTCCGAGACATCGACGGAATTGATGGTGTAGCTGCCCGTAGCATCGCTGCTATCGCTGACCGCAATCAGAACGTTCGAACCGCCAGTGAGCTCAAAACCATTGGGGCTGTTCTGCGCATAATATTCCAGTGTGGTCACAAACCAGCGTCCCGATTCCCAATCAAAAAACACGCGCGGGTCGGACAGTTCGTTGTATGAGCCGTCCGCATTCTGGGCCTCGGATACGTTATAGAACGCGTACAAGCTGACCGGGTCTGTCAAAGGACTCCCGCTGTTGGAAAACACCTGGAATGCGAGGTTCACGGCCTCGGCGACCTGGGTTCCGTTGGTGCTCAATCCCTGATCGGGAGGTTCAACCACGAATCCGGCGGCGCCGCCAACATCGGTTGAGTCCAGCGCGTCGAAACCGGAGAACGATCGCGTGGTCCCCACGATCGGGTATCCGGCGAATACGAGATCGCCACCTTTGTTATTTTTCCCTCCTGAAAAGGAGGAGTGGCCGGGCTTGGGCATCTGCTTCAACATGCTTTTGGGCCGCATTTTGTTCTGGCCGGAAGATTCCTGCGCCTTGGCGCGCGCAGAAGCTTCCGCAATCGTAGTTGTACCGATTTTGCGAACGTGGATAGGTTTCTGATGGGAGGCGTACATCGCCGGAGTACAAACCAGCGCTGCGGAAATTGCCAGGGGCAATAGGGCTGGGACTTTCATTTGGGGTTGGATCCTTCTGGTGTGCGGTGCGTTCATTGCAACCCGGTGTTAGCGGCGAATGGTTCGCCGATTCGGACCGGGCTTAGGCCAATCCAAGTGGCCAGATTTTACATCACGCGCAGGAGTTCCGGCTGTGAGCCGGAGCGATGAGTGAAACGGTTTTTCACCCTGCTGAAAAGTGGATATGGTTTTCTGGCATCGTCGCCAGGGCGGGTGACGTAAATTCGATTGTGTAAAAGGCGAGAGGGTGTAAGGTGGCTTTGGCCTGACCAGCTAAAGCCCAACCTGTAAAGGAGCCTTACACCCATGAGGAAGATTGTATCGATCACTGAGCATTTCCAGCATTTTGTAGCCGACCTGAAGGAAAGCTTCTGGGGCGATCTTGAGGGCAGGACGAAGCTGGCCTGGAAGCATTTGTTCGAGAGCGAGTCGGAGCGTCTGCGTGACCGGTATGCGGTTTGGGACAGCTATGAGCGGGGTCCACGGCGGTCGTCGCAGTACCGCAACGGCTACTACGACAGGGACTTTGTGACGCGCTTCGGCACGATCCGCTTGAAGATTGCCCGCGCACGCGGCAAGGGCTTTCTTCCGCCGGGGCTGGACAAGTTTCAGCGCCGTGCGCCGGAGCTGGCGATGCTGATTCGCGAAGCCTTTCTGCGCGGCATCTCGACCCGGCATGTAGGCCGCGTAGTGGCGACTCTGACCGGCGAGACGGTCAGCGCGCAGACGGTCTCCAACCTGACCCGCGATCTGGATGAGGCCGTCAAGCAGTTTCATCAGGCGCCGCTGAAGGACGAATGGGCCTATCTGTTTCTGGATGGAGTGGCGTTGAAGGTGCGCCGGCCTGCGGGACGCCAGTCGGTGCAGATGCTGGTGGCCTACGGTGTTCGCCGGGATGGAGCCCGGCAACTGCTTGGCTTTTTGCGTACCCGAGGCGAGAGTCAGGCCCACTGGGAGGCGCTTCTGAACGATCTTTATCGGCGCGGGCTGAAGGGCGACAAGCTGTTGCTGGTCGTCACCGGCGGTGTCCGGGATTGGCTGCGGCCATCCAGACCGTCTATCCTCGCGCCGCGCACCAGCGTTGCTGGGTACACAAGATGCGCAACATCCTGGAGAAGGTTCGCAAGCGGGACTATGACGAAGTGAAACAGGACGCGCAGCGGATCTACCTGGCCCACGGCCGCCGCCAGGCCGAGGCCGAATTTCGCCGCTTCCGCAAACGCCGGCGCGAAGCATACCCGGCCATGGTGCGGCAACTGGAGCGCGATCTGCCGGAGCTGCTGAGCTTCTTCAGCCTGCCCCGCCATCTGTGGAGAAAGCTGCGCACCACCAACATCATCGAGCGCTGCTTTGTCGAAGTGCGACGCCGCACCCGCCCCATGGTCTGCTTCGTCAACGTAGCCAGCGTGGACCGAATCCTCTATTCCATCTTCCACCGCTTCAATCTCGAATGGAAATCCCGCACCCTCCGCCTTTTTACACAAGCAGCTTGACATCACCCGGTGAAGTTTTTTGTCGTGTTATTTCCCGAAATGGGATAGACTCAGGCAGAAATTCCAAGTTCAACACCTGACCTTTGCAGCGTTGCCGACTGGAACATAGGCCCGGATGTGTCCCATCCAGGCCGTGCTATCCAGGCTG
>DAHVZT010000007.1 GCA_027323885.1 Acidobacteriaceae bacterium | reverse complement strand
GCCGCACCAGTTCCCGCGTCAATCGCTCCCGAATCATGTCCAGCAGCCGTTCCCGCCAGGCGTCTGTCCGCTTCTTTTCCAGCCGCCCTTCCTGGCGAAGCCACGCCGCACAGCGGTCGATCGCTTCGGCCAGCGCGGCTGTGCCTTCTCCCGTGCTGGCAACCGTACGCACCACGGGAGGCACCCATCCGTCGCCGTGGTTGCCCAGCGATTGCATCGTGCGTATCTCCCGCTCCACGCGATCCGCACCTTCACGGTCGCTTTTGTTCACTACAAAGACGTCTGCAATTTCCAGAATGCCCGCCTTGATGCTCTGCACATCATCACCAAGGCCGGGTACCAGGATCACAACCGTCACGTCCGCCAGTCGCACCACGTCGACTTCATCCTGACCTACGCCAACGGTCTCAATCATCAGGCGCGTTTTGCCGCTGGCCTCCACAATGGAAGCAACGTCCGCGGTCGCCGATGCCATGCCGCCGAGGAACCCGCGAGTCGCCATGCTGCGGATATAAAGGCCTGGGTCGGCATGATGGGCTTGCATTCGTATTCTGTCCCCCAGGATCGCGCCGCCGGTAAACGGACTGGTGGGATCGACCGCGAGGATGCCGACGGTCTCCTGCTGCTGGCGGTAATGCCTGGCAAGCTGATCGACCAACGTGCTCTTGCCCGCTCCTGGAGCGCCCGTCAGCCCGATTCGCAATGCCATCCCGGTATAAGGGAAACACGCCGACAGCACGGCCCTCGCCTCCGGCGCGTCATTTTCCACCAGGGAAATGGCTCTTGCCAGCGCCCGGACATCACCGCTCCGCAGCCGTGTGATCAGAGGATGCGAGTCTTCCGCGCCAACCACCGTAGATGACCCAGATGAGATAGATTGCTCCATGCTCGTTGCGATCATATCGTGTCCGCGCAAGCTGCGGCACCCGCGAGGAACAAATTCGGCAGGTTAAAAATTCTGCATTATTCTGGAGAGACACTGCATCAACAGAAGACGGATTTTCTGGAGTTGGGATACAGGCGCGGAGTGCCTGGGTTCTGGATGGGTGCGCAGGCATCCGCAAAAAAACAAGTTCAACGTGGAGCAGGCATGGCGCGCCCTTCCGTCTCTACCGCAGCGAAAGCTCGGGAGGACGATAACGAGTTCCACTACGAGTACTGGAAGCCTCGATTCAACCCCTGGGTGATCACGTTTACCGTGACGCTGGCGACGTTCATGGAGTCGCTCGACTCCAGCATCGCCAACGTCGCCCTGCCCCACATCGCGGGCTCGCTTGGGGCCAGCTACGATGAGGCCACCTGGGTCCTGACCAGCTATCTGGTTTCGAACGCCATCGTGCTGCCCATCAGCGGCTGGATTTCCAATCGCATCGGCCGCAAACGCTTCTACATGACGTGCGTGGCGCTGTTCACAATTTCATCCTTCCTTTGCGGGCTTGCCACGACCCTGCCAATGCTGATCGTCTTCCGCATCATCCAGGGAGTGGGCGGAGGTGGGCTGCAACCCAGCGAGCGCGCCATTCTGGCCGACACCTTCCCGCCAGAAAAACGCAGCGTCGCGTTTTCTCTTTATGGAATGGCCGTGGTGCTGGCGCCCGCCATCGGACCCACAGTAGGCGGCTGGATTACCGACAACTACACCTGGCGATGGATCTTTTTCCTGAACATTCCGATCGGCATTATTTCCTTGATGCTTACCAGCCGGATTGTCGAAGACCCTCCTTACCTGAAGGCTGTCCGGAAAAAGCTGGGCGGTGTCGATGGAATCGGACTCGGCCTGCTGGCGCTCACCATCGCCTCCCTCCAGCTGCTTTTGGATAAAGGACAGGAAGACGATTGGTTCAGCTCGCGGTTCATCCTCTCCTGCGCCTGGATTGCGGGAATTGGCTTCGCTGCATTTCTGTATCGTGAACTGAATACCGAGCACCCCATTATCGATTTGCGTCTCTATCGCAAGCGAAACTTTGCCATGACCCAGGTCGTGATGCTGCTGATCGGGGCCGCACTGTACTCCACAACCGTGATGATCCCGCAGTTCCTGCAGGAGATTCTGGGCTACACAGCCACCCAGGCCGGCCTTGCGCTTTCCGCCGGCGGACTCGTGCTCATGGTGTTGTTCCCGGTCGTCGGCTATATCGGGCAGAAGCTCGATCCTCGCCTTATGATCACCATCGGATTCTCACTGCTGACGATCGGTATCTGGCGCATCGGAGACCTGTACCTGGGCATTACCTTTTGGGACGCGGCAAGCTGGCGCGTGGTAATGGTGCTCGGAATGCCCTTTATGTTCGTGCCGATCAGTCTGATGTCCTACGTGGGTGTTCCGCAGGAGAAGAACAACGAAGTCTCCGGCTTGACCGCGCTGGCGAGGAACATCGGCGGGAGTGTTGGCATTTCCTTTATCACCACCATGCTGACGCGGCGGGCGCAGGTGCACCAGCAGTTTCTCTCGGCGCACGTCTACCCGGCGTCCACCACATTCTCCGGCATGGAACAGGGAGTCGCCGGCGCTCTGCAGGGCCGCGGCTACTCCGCACCGGATGCGCTTGCCCATTCCGCAGGCCAAATCTACGCGATGATGCTGCAGCAGGCGCGCACGCTGGCCTATGTCGACACCGTGCATATCCTTGTTCTGCTAACCGCCTGCTTGATCCCCGTCGGCTATCTGATGAAAAAACCACGTTACCGCCCACGCCATGTAGAGCCCGTCGAGTAACGGTGGACGTGGTGCGTCCTGCTTGCTGGACAAACAGGACAGCCACAAACCTGCACGCTTCAGCGCTTCAATACTTCCCGCGCGATCACTATGCGCTGAATTTCGCTGGTTCCCTCGCCTATGGTGCACAGCTTGACGTCTCGATAGAATTTTTCGGCGGGATAGTCTTTGATGAACCCGTACCCTCCATGGATCTGCACGCACTCGTCGCAGATCTTGACCGCAACCTCGCTGGCGTGCAACTTCGCCATGGACGATTCCAGTGTGGTCCTCATGCCTGCATCTTTCATCTGCGCGGCGCGGAAAGTCAGCAGCTTGGCCGCGTCCAGTTGGGTCGCCATGTCCGCGATCTTCCATTGGATCGCCTGAAATTCGCTGATCGCCTTCCCGAATTGTTTGCGCTCCTTGGAGTATTTCAGCGCGGCGTCAAACGCACCCTGAGCGATACCAAGAGAGAGCGCGGCAATCGATATGCGGCCGCCGTCCAGCACTCGCATGGAATCTATAAAGCCTTCACCCTCCTGACCCAGCAGATTCTCCGCCGGAATTTCGCAATCTTCAAAGATCAGCTCGGAGGTGTCACTGGCGCGCAGCCCCAGCTTGTTCTCCTTTTTGCCTGGGCGGAAACCCGGCGTTCCCTTTTCGACAATGAAGGCCGACATCCCGTGCGTTCCCTTCGCCCGGTCCGTAACCGCGATGACTACCGCCGCATCCGCATAGTGCCCGTTGGTAATAAACGTTTTGTTCCCGTTCAAGACCCAGCGGTCGCCTTTCCTGACCGCCGTGGTCCGCGCGCCGCCCGCATCGGAGCCCGAGCCGGGCTCCGTCAAACCCCAGGCGCCCAGCCACTCCCCGCTGGCAAGCTTCGTGACATACTTCTTTCGCTGCTCTTCCGTCCCGGCGAGATAAATGTGGTTGGTCGCCAGGGAATTGTGAGAGGCGACAATGATGCCGATGGAGCCGTCCACACGAGACAGTTCCTCAATCGCAATCACATAGTCCACATAGCCCAGGCCTGAGCCGCCATATTCCGGCGGAAAAATGACGCCCATCAAACCCATGCGCCCCAGTTCTTTCACCAGGTCCGCGGGAAATTCACTTGCCTCGTCCCAACGCATCACATTCGGTGCGATCTCGCGGGCTGCGAAGTCGCGAACTTCTTTTCGCAACTGCTGCTGTTCGTCTGTGAATTGGTGGAACTTTGCCTGCTGCGAATCTAGCCGATCCAGTGTCGGTGCGCTCATCGAAACCCCTCGAATAAAACCTCTGAGGGTATCACGCGGCTTTCGCGGTTGTCGAGAGGCACTCTTTTCCAATGTCGTTAGCAGATGATATGTCCGGTGGAGGTAGCAAGTGAAGTGTCCGCAAAGCGGGCGGCGAGGATGGTTCCATGCAAACAAGCGTGGAGAGCTATCCGAGGGCCGCGGTGGAGCGGGCGATGTGGGTACAGGAAGTGATTTTGCGGGCCATGGCGCGGAAGATTACATGGTGGCAGGCGGCGGAGATCATCGGCATCGGCGACCGGCAGATGCGGCGTTGGCGGGAGCGATATGAGCAGCATGGCTACGACGGGTTGATGGACCGGCGGCGCGGAAAGCCGAGCGGCAAGCGGGTGCCGCTGGCCCAGGCAGAGCAGGTGCTGGGGCTATACCGGGAGCGGTATTTCGACCTGAACGTGCGCCATTTCCACGAGAAGTTGAGCGAAGAGCACGGCATCGGGTTGAGCTACACCTGGGT
>DAHVZT010000134.1 GCA_027323885.1 Acidobacteriaceae bacterium | reverse complement strand
ATTGCCAGCTAGAACTGTTCGGACGCCTGTAGACGTGAACTTTGCCACCAAGGGTGGTGTGATGTTCGGACATACAGAAGCACCTCCTGACTCCTCCCAAAATTGTGAAAGTGTGGAAGAGTTGTGTAAGGATAGCGCCGGTCTTGAATGTCAATCAACTACACTTATTTTCTTATACTTGGGTGAGGACTAGATTGGGTTTTAGACGATTTTGAGTCCGCTGCGTCTGCCAGTTCCGCCATCCCGGCCTGCTACCACTGCCATTCTAAACGATAGGGGAGCGTCTCTCGATTGCAAAGAAGAAGAAAGGCCATTTCGCAGATCAGTTCAGCCGGACGATATAGGCCTGACCCTCTGTCAGGTGCAGAGAAGCCGCGACCTGTTTCGCGGCCTGGTGCGACTCGCCAGACGGTTTGATGCGGACCCAGTGGCCGGTGGCTCCGGCAAACGCGATTACGTTGGCCCTTGGGAACTGCCTCTGCAGATGATCGCGAAGCTTGTTGGCGGAACCGGCATGACGGAACGCGCCAATCTGCACACACCATCGGGCCGCTTGTGTCCCACCGTGCGGGCTGCCCAGAACGTCCATGCGGACACGCGCGACGCCGGAGCGATACACTCCTGTTTTGATTGCCGCAGCGCGCGAAAGATCCAGAATGCGGTTGGGTACGAACGGGCCACGATCGGTAATCTTTACAACGGCAGATTGATGCGTGGCGAGATTCGTCACGCGCACCATGGTTCCCATCGGCAGCGTACGGTTAGCCGCGGTCATGGCATTCTCGTTGTAGATCTGACCGTTGGCGGACCTTGCGTTGTGGTAGGGAGCGCCGTACCAACTGGCGATTCCAATCTCGCTGTAAAGGACGCGCGCTTTGGCAGCGGGTGACGGCGTACTTCTTGTTACAGGCGCGGCTGGAGCTGCTTCCACCGAGGGCGGCGGTGGAGGTGGGGGAGCATAGACGCGTCGATGGCTGCAACCAGCGACCAACAGGCAGCACAAACCAAGAGCTGACATCCTGCTCGTCGTTCGCATCGATCGTCGTCTCTTCACGTTTACCATTCTGCTCTCTGTTTTAGCGGCCCGCAGCCGGTGTAAATTCACGCGTACTTCACGTCACCGAACCATGACGGCGAAACCTCTCTTCGCGGACTGCCGCTTACTTTGTCTTGCGGGAAGAATGCGCATGGGTCTGTGCCGCGGGGTCGTATCGGCCGGCGACGATTCCTTTTCCTTCCTGGATTGTGAAATAACGGTCCACCGAAGGAACATGAACTTTCTCCACTACACGATCCGGCCAGTGAATTTCCAGCAGGTCCACTTTGCTGCTGGTTCCCAGGCCAAAATGCAGCCGAGCGTCGTTGTTGGAAGCGAAACTGCCGCCGCTGAGCACGTCTCCGCGTTGGCGCAGTCCGCCTGAAGTCAGGTAGGCCGTCGCGCCGGTAGCATCGCGGGGACTCTTCGGTCCGCCGATCAATTGAAATCCAACCCAGTGATTTGCAGCACTCGCATAATGGCTGGTCACATTTCGCAGCAACGCCGGAACCCCATCCATCTGGTTGATCACGACATCCACACTGCCGTCATTGAACAGGTCGCCAGAAGCCACTCCACGGGCAACGTAAGTGGCAGCCAGCGCCGTTCCTTTGACAGCCGGAACCACGGAGAACTTCTTCCCGCCCAGGTTGTGAAACAGCAGCGGCCGCTGGGCATAGCTGGTTCCCCAATTTTGCTGATCCACCTGCGGATACACATGGCCATTCCCAACGAAGATGTCTTTCCATCCGTCGTTGTCGTAGTCCAGGAAACCATCACCCCATCCCAGGAACGGTATGGTTATTTCGGCGATTCCCATCTGGTAACTTACATCGGTGAAGTTGGCGTCCCCGTCGTTGCGATAGAGAGGATTGTAGTCATCGGAGAAAGTGGTGTTATACACGTCCAGAAGACCGTTATTCCGGTAGTCTCCGATCGCTATGCCCATGGACGCGGTTTCCCGGCCGCTTTCATTCAAGGCATAGCCTGAACTATAGCTATCGTCTTCAAAGGTTCCGTTGCCTTTGTTGATGTAGAGATAGTTCGGCGTGGAATCATCTGAAACCAGCAGGTCCAACCGGCCATCGTTGTTGACGTCCGCAAAAACGGAACTCAGACCATAGTAGCGATTCGTGTCGCTCACGCCGGCCTTGTCGCTTACGTCCGTAAAGGTGCCATCGCCATTGTTGTGAAACAGATGGTCCTGCTCGCCGGGCAGCCCACGCGGGCCGCACATGACGCGAACGCCGCGGAATACACAGGACGGAAGATCGGTGGGATGTGCCACGTCGTAGTGAATATAGCCTGGCACGAACAGGTCCAGCCGCCCGTCTCCGTCATAGTCGCCAAATGTAGCGCCGGTCGACCAGTTGCCTAGGGTTACGCCCGCTTTTTCAGCAACGTCGGTAAACGTACCGTCATGGTTGTTGTGGTATAGGCGATTTTTGCCAAAGTTCGTCACATAGAGATCGGGCCAGCCGTCATTGTCGTAGTCTCCCACGGCCACGCCTTCGCCCCAGCGGTCATTCGTCACCCCAGCTTTTTCAGCCACGTCTGTGAATGTTCCATCGTGATTGTTATGAAAGAGCGCGGCGTGGGGCGGAGTGGCTTTGCCTGCAAGTGCATCGTAGGTGGAGCCGTTTACCAGATAGATGTCCAGCCAGCCATCATTGTCGTAGTCGACCAGCGCCACACCTGCGCCGACTGTGTCGAGAATGTATTTCTTGTCTGGGGTACCTGTTCGATTGCGCCATTTGGTAAGACCGGCTTTGTCCGCAATGTTCTGGAAAACGATTGGTCCCGCGTCAACATATCCGCCGGCGGTGATAGGTCTTTTTTCGGCATCGAGTACGGGAGCATATGTTCCGCCGGTAGAAGAACCGGTTGCACCAGACTGCGGCGCTCCGCCAGTTTGCGCGGGAGCGTTCCCCTGGGCTGCGGAAGCGAAGAATGTGGATGATATTGCGCCGGCTGTGACGACGAGGGCCCACAGCCAGGGGCGCTGTAATTTTCGCATTGAGATCAACACCATGTCTGCAATTTGGCTCAGTCTACCAGAGACAGGCAGGTGTCGTTTTCAATCCACCACGGTGCCTGCCTAGACCAGAGACTCCGCGCGTTCACGCTCTGGGAGCTTGCCCGGCGTTTTTCCTGAAAGCTTCTCCAGAATCGTTTTCAGCAGGACGTACAGGACGGGAATGAAGAACAGATTAAGCACAGTCGAAAGGAACATGCCTCCGACGATTGTTGTTCCCACGGAATGGCGTCCGATCTGGCCTGCTCCTTTCGCGAAGACGAGCGGCATGACGCCCAGAATAAAGGCGAAGGAGGTCATCAGGATGGGTCGAAGCCGCAGTTCAGCGGCTTCCATCGCCGCGTCCGCTATCGATCGGCCCCGGCTGCGCAACTGTTCTGCAAACTCGACGATGAGAATCGCGTTTTTGGCGGCCAGGCCGATCAGCATCACCAGACCAATCTGACAATAAACGTCGTCCGTCAGACCGCGCATGGAGACCGCACCCAGCGCACCCAGCACCGCCATTGGCACAGATAACAGGATGATGAAGGGAAGCACAAAGCTCTCGTACAAAGCCGCAAGCGTGAGATAGACGACCAGAATTCCCAGGCTGAAGATGATGGTTGCTTTACCGCCGGATTCGATCTCCTCCAGCGCCAGTCCGGACCAGGAATATTCCATTCCCTGCATCATCTGCTTCTTGGCGAGGTTCTGCATAGCAGTCAAACCTTCGCTGGAACTGTATCCAGGAGCGGCGGATCCGACGATCTCCGCAGACCGGAAAAGGTTGAAGTGGCTGATGACCTGCGGACCGGAGCTCTGTGTGATTGTCACCAGATTGTCCAGCGGCACCATCTGGCCGCCACCCGAGCGAACGTAGTAGGAGCGGAGGTCTTGCGTTTCGCTGCGAAATTGCTTGTCGGCCTGGATGTACACGCGATACGAGCGATTGTTGAAATTGAAATCGTTCACGTATTGCGAGCCCATGTAGACCTGAAGCGTGTCGCTGATCTGACTGAGCGGCACGTTCATGGCCTGCGCTTTCTGGCGATCGATGACGACCTGGACCAGCGGATCGTTTGCGGTAAACGAGGTAAATAGTCCAGCCAGATCGTGCTGCTGGCGGCTGGCGGCGACAATCTGGTTGGCGACTCGCGCCAGGTCCGTCAGTGTGTTGCGTCCTGTGTCCTGCAGTTCAAATTCAAAGCCGCCAAAGGTGCCAAGACCTTGAATGGCGGGCGGTTCAAAGGCGAGTACCAGTCCGCCAGGGATCATAAACAATTTCTGTTGAACTCTGCGTACAAAGGCGGCCGCGGAATGATCGTTTCCTTTGCGTTCGTCGAAAGGTTTCAGGTTAACGAAGATAAGTCCGTAATTCGCTGCGCTTCCAGAGAAACTGAATCCGCTTACCGCGAAGGAACCCGCGACTTCCGGTTCGTGCGCAAGGATGGCTTGCGCCTGGTCGGCAAGATGGCTGGTGTACGAGAGCGATGCCCCCGAGGGCGCCTGCACCTGCATGATGATATAGCCCTGGTCTTCCTGCGGAACAAAGGCCGTGGGCACGGTTCGATACATGTAAACAGTGGCCGCCAGCCCGGCCAGAAACAGCACCACCATCAGATATCGCAGCCGCAGGACTACGTGAATGGTGCGTGCGTAACCGCTGGACATTGCCTTGATGCCGCGTTCCGTTGCCGCCAACAGTCCATGATGCCGCACTTCTTTTCGCAGCAAAAGAGAAGCCAGAGCAGGAGAGAGGGTGAGCGCGTTGAATGCGGAAATGGCAATGGAAAATGCGATGGTCAGCGCAAACTGACGGTACAGAATCCCTGTCGTTCCAGGAAAAAAGGAGACCGGCACAAAAACGGCGATCAGTACCAGGGAAGTGGCAATCACGGCCCCGGTGACTTCTTTCATTGCCGCGGATGTCGCTGCGTAGCCGTTGTTATCGCCTTCGGAAATATGCCGCTGCACGTTTTCGATGACGACGATGGCGTCGTCCACCACCAGTCCTGTCGCCAGCGTGATTCCAAACAGGGTTAATGAGTTGATAGAAAAGTTGAACAGGTGGATAAACGCGAAAGTTCCGACCAGTGAGACTGGGATGGTCACTGATGGAATAATCGTTGCGCGCCAGTCCTGCAGGAAAAAGAAAATCACCACGATGACGATGACGATCGCTTCCGCCAGGGTCTGCAGAACCTCCCGAATCGAATCTCCGACGACCGTCGTGGTGTCGAATGCGATCGCGTACTTCAATCCTGGCGGGAACTGCCTGGACAGTTTCGCCAGCGCCGCGCGTGCCTCGCGATCCACATCGAGAGCGTTGGCGTTGCTGAGCTGCTGCACGCCGACGCCAACGGCGCTGTAGCCGTTATATTTCAAATCTGTGCTGTAGGTCTCCGCCCCCAGCTCGGCACGACCGACCTGCTTTAGCAGCACAATTCCCGCTGGAGTGTTTTTCAGGACAATATCGTCGAATTGCGCCGGGTCGGTAAGCCGCCCCACCGCGTTTACCGTAATTTGATACTGTTGTTTCGGGTCCGCTGGAGGAGCACCGAGCGATCCTGCGGCGATTTCGATGTTCTGCTGCTGCAGCGCTGTGACCACATCCGTCGCGGTCAATCCGCGTGCCGCCAGCCGCATGGGATCCAGCCATATCCGCATGGCGTATTTGCGCTCGCCAAAGATCTGCGTGCTCCCCACGCCGGGGACACGCTTGAGAGCGTCGTTTACATACACGTCGACATAGTTGCTGATGAACTGGTTGGAATATTGTCCGTGGTCGGAATAAAAACCGGCTGCAAAAACAAAATTGCTGTTCGCCTTGGTGATGGCAACGCCGGTGCTGTTTACTTCCGAGGGCAATCTGCCCTGTGCGCTGGCCACGCGATTCTGTACGTCGACTGCCGCAATATTCAGGTCATAGCCGGTCTGGAAGGTGATGGTGATTTCGCTGCTTCCATCGTTGCCGCTGCTGGAGGTGATATACCGCATTCCTTCCACACCGTTGATGGCTTCCTCCAACGGAACGGTCACAGCCGACTCAACGACTTCCGCATTCGCGCCGACATAGTTGGCGGTCACGACCACCTGAGGCGGCGCCAGTTGCGGATAAAGAGAAACCGGCAGGCCGGGAATCGCAACGGCACCCGCCAGAATGATCAGCAGTGCCGATACGGTGGCAAATACCGGGCGTCGGATGAAGAAATCAACAAACAAGGTAGAGTCCTCTGGCGGTGTGGAACGAAGCTGGGATGCGGGCGATCAATGCACCGGAATCGGCTGGACCGGTGCGCCGTCCACAAGGAACTGCAGACTGGAAACAATTACCTGGTCCCCTGGATGCAGTCCCTCCTTCACGGTGTACAGATTGCCCAGCGCGTCTCCCAGTTCGACCGGCTTCTGCCGGGCGACAAAGTGACCACCACTGTTTTCCGCGACGTAGACAAAGGTCTGGCCCCCGATTCTTGTAATCCCCAGGACAGGAACTGTCGCCGCCGGCGCCGTGCTCCAAATCACTTGGGCCCGAACCTGTTGGGAGTTGCGCAGGCCAGAGGCCGCGTGAACCTTCGCCTTCGCCAGAATCCCCTGCAACTGATCGTCCACCTGCGGGGAGACGAAGTAAATCTTCGTATGATCGAGCAGCTTGCCTGTCGCATCTGTAATATTGACCGGAAGTCCGATGCGGACCTGCGAGGAACGTTCCGCGGGTATATAGATGTAAGCTTCCAGGTCGGAATTTTCATCGAGCGTCGTCAGGACGGTTGTCGGCGAAACATAGTCGCCAACGTGAACCGGAACGTCTCCGACAACGCCGTCAAAGGGCGCATAGATATGGTAGTAGGCAAGCTGCTGCTCGGCGGACTTTCTCGCCGCCACTGCCGATTCGTAGTCCGCCTTGGAATTCCTGTAGGATTGCTCCGCCTGCTGGTCCGCCGCTTTGCTGATAATCCCGGAGGCGAAGAGGTTCCGCTGCCGAACGATGTCCTTCTGGTTGAATTCATAGACAGCAAGCTTTTGCTGTTCGGTCGCCATCTGCTGGGCCACGACCGCCTGCTGCTGGCGCGGATCGATTTCCATCAGGTGCTGGCCTGTTCGCACATGATCGCCGGAGTGGATGAAAATCTGCGTCAGGGCCCCGCTCACCTGCGGCTGAATGGTCGCCGAGCGGCGAGATTTAATGGTGGAGACATAGCTGTCGGTTACGGGAGCCGGCTGCAGCGATACGGTTTGCACCTGGACCGGCATAGGACCGGGGGCGCTCTCTTTTGCCGGTGCGCGTCTGCATCCCGCAGCCAAAAGGAACATACAGCCAACCAAAGCTGCACGCGCGGTGCTGGTTCTCGTACTGGATTTCAAAACAATGTCCCCACTTTTCACGGACCCGCCTGGCAAACTGCCTCGATTCAGGATGCGTGCTCCTGAACCTATATAGAAGTACGCACCGGCTGCAAAATTTGTTGCTCCATAAGCTACTCAGGTTCCAAATGCTGTGAAATCGCTGGGTGAACTTGTAATCAACAAGATGCGCTGCATCGTGAGCTGGATGCAACTAATTTGGTTGGATTTTGCCGGGACCTATCGCACCGG
>DAHVZT010000104.1 GCA_027323885.1 Acidobacteriaceae bacterium | reverse complement strand
CGGCAATTCGTGTCCCGCGGCTTTCAGCAAGACAGTTTCTAGGATGCGAGTTGGATGGTGAAGTTTTAGCCAGAAAATCCGGATTCCGGAAGAAAGCAGGCCGGGACCGGCCGATGTCCCTGGCGATCGGTCCCGAAGGTGCTGGCGATGACCGCAGCTATTGAGGCTGCTCCGGCTGTTGAGGCTGCTGCAGTTGGGGTGTGTCGCTGCTGTTGTAGGAAGTGACCGGGGAGGACCCGGGCATGTGGGTGATGGTCACTGTCAAGGGCTGGCTAAGTTTGAAGTGCAGTATGCTTTCTGAAGGAATCTGTACCTGCTGACCGCGCGTAATGGCGTTTGCGCCTGTACCTGCGGCTCCGCCCGCTGCGGCACCCATCAGAGCGCCCCGCCCGCCGCCGGCAAGCGCGCCAAGCAACGTACCAAACAGCGCTCCGCCGCCTGCCTTCAGCGCGGTATCTTTGCCCCGAGGCTTCCCCTGCCGCACCAGAGCGTCGGTGGAGACCGGCAGCGTTTTGTTCGCGGTCTTCACACGCTGGAGTTGCAGCGACAGCTCTGAACGTCCCCGGAACCGCGTTGCGTCTTTCGCGTCCGTTACCACGCCGGTTACACTTGTACCCCGGCGGAGGGCGGTCTGGCCGTTGATGACGAGATTGTCAGCCAGCGCGCCATGGAATTGATCCCCTGTCTGGACCTTCCCGGTCTCCAGGCTTTCCGAGATGCGCACCGGAAGGTCTGTCCCAGCGGGAATGGTGATCGTCTCGACGACGGGCTTAGGCGGCGGAGGCGGGGGCGCAGCGGGAGCTTTGACGGGCGGAGGCTGCGGTTGCTGCAACTGGCTCTGCAACGTCGGGGGAGCTGCGGCAGGCGGAGCGTTGTTTACGACCTGCCGGGAGGTTTCCCGTTGCCGCTGCTGGCGGGTTTGGTGCGCCTGCTGCTCACGCTGCCGTTCGCGCCTGTTTGTTGCCTCCTGCCTTCTAGCTGCTGCGGCCTTCCGTTCCACAGCGGAGTCGCTGGTCTGGTGCATGGCACTCGGCTGCGCCGGGTTGACAGCCGCAGAACTCTTCTGCACCGTCAGATTGTTCACCACAGTACGAACCCCGGAGACCTGGGCGGCATCATTTGCGGCCAACTCGCGCGCCGCTTGATCGTTTACCTGACCCGAAAGTGTGACGATCCCATTACTCACCTGGGTTTGGATGGGCAGACCGCTCAATGCTGAGTCCGCTTGCACCTGAGCTTTGACTTCCGTTGCGAGTTGCTCGTCACTTACCGTTCTCTGGACAGAGTTGCTTTGCGGGACCGCGCTGGGTGAAGTGGATTTTCCGCAGCCGGCGACGAGGAGGAGAGCGCTGGCAATCAGCGCGAGTCCGGCAGATCGAAGATGGAATTGTTGTGACATAGGTCGATGACTCACTTTGCAAAAGACACAGTTTTTTAGCCGCTGCGCGGCAATCGAACTAACCCTCACACTTTCCATTATCCGATGAAACCCAGTTGCCAGGCGGAAGATTATGGGTTGTCGCTAGGTTCCGGCGGCGGTCTTGCGGGCAATTGCGGGGAACGACTCCGGCGGGAGAACGAACGAGAAAGTGCGGCTGGAGAGATTGCGGAGAGCCTAAACGAGTTGCGTTGCCGGGCAGGAATCCATTTGCTACTATCCAAGTCAATCGCGCATTGTTCGCGCCAAGGAGAGTGAAGCCATGGATAGACACGAAACGACAGGAGTAGGTTGGTTTATCGCGGGATTGGGAGTGGGGGCGCTGATGGGTGTCTTGTTTGCTCCTAAAGCCGGTCGTGAGACCAGGGAAAGCCTGGCCAGCGGAGCCCGCGAAAGCAAGGAGTTCATGGCGAAGCAGAGCAAGCAGGCGCGGGAGCAGCTCAATGCGGTGGTGGACCGCGGTCGCGATCAGGTGAAGGATTATGCCGAACGCGGAAGAGAAGTTGCGGAGAAAGGCCGCGAGCGCTGGAGCAATATCGTGGATAAAGCCGGAACGAACGACAGCGAGCGCTCTTACCGTCCGGGCAGCGACGAAACGACACATTCGCGCAGTGCAGCCGAAAGCGAGTCGTAGTGCATCTCAACTGAGGGGATTGCAAAGGGATGCAAGGCGCCCGGATCTCCGGCTTTTTCTTCCATGCATCCAGATGTGAAGCAGGGCTTCCCGGTTCCGGCGATTATCAGGGCCGACAGACGGTTCAGGTGAACGGCATTCCACCGATTCCCGGCCTTGCGGCCCTGCGAATACAAATCTCGTTATAGGTGGTCAAACATGCCAACCGGATCCATGGTGTTTCTCGTATTCACGGGAGTCGTTACCTTTGCGGTGCTGCTGCAGACGATTGTTATTGTCGCTATTGTGGTCGGCGCGAAGCAGGCGCAACAAAAAGCGATGGAACGTCTGGATCGCTTCCAACAAGAGGTGCGGCCGGTTCTGGCTGCGGCTTCCAGCGCCCTGGCTCTGGTTGAGGACGTAGCACCGCGTATCCGCAAAATCGCGACCAACGTGGAGGTCGCCAGTGACCGGCTGCGGGGTCAGGTGGACCACATCGACGTAATGGTGCAGGAGATAACCGGCAAGACACGCAATCAGGCCACTCGGGTGGACCATATGGTTTCTGACACGCTGGACACGATAGCTCGTGGAACCAGGACTGTTCAAGAGAACATCATGGCTCCGCTGCGTCAGATTGGCGGCTGGATGACTGCAGCCCGCACCGCAATGGACATGATGCGGCGGGGAGATCGCCGGTCGCGCCCGCGCAATCAGGATTACCTGTAGCTCGTCGCGGCACAAGAATTCGCGCAGGAGACTAGCGGAGGATGTTCTTCGCAACGAAGAGCACGTTTGCCGGACGCTCCGCTAACCGGCGCATGAAATACGGGTACCATTCCGTGCCGAATGGAATATAGACCCGCATGTTATAGCCTTCCTTTACCAGGGAGTGTTGCAGGTCGCGACGAACCCCGTACAGCATCTGAAATTCAAAGCTTTTCTTGTCAATTCGCTGCTCTTCCACGAAGCGCTTCGTCGCGTGGATGATCGCTTCATCGTGAGTGGCCATGCCGTGGTAAACACCGCTGGTAAGCAGGATTTTCATCAGCTTAATGTAGTTGGCATCGACGTCATTCTTGGCCGGAAACGCCAGGGAAGGCGGCTCCTGATATGCCCCCTTGCACAGCCGAATACGAATGCCGTCGGCGAGCAGCGTGCGGATGTCTTCCTCACAACGATAGAGATAGGCCTGCATGACAGTGCCAACGTGTCCGGCGCAGCCTGGGCTGTTGTGGATTGCCCGCGTCATGTCGACGGTGGCCTGCGTGTAGGGCGTGCCCTCCATGTCAATTCGGACAAAGTTGTCCGTCGCCGCCGCGTGATCCACCACTTCCGTGGTGATACGGGGGGCAAGATCGGGGTCGATATCCATGCCCATCTGAGTCAATTTCAAACTGACGTTGGCTCTCAATCCACGTTGCGCAATGGCATCCAGAAGTTCATGGTAGATTTGCGCGGACTTGCGCGCTTCCTGTTCCGTATAGACGTTTTCTCCCAGGCTATCGAGTGAAACGGAAATGTTCTCGCGGTTCAGTGCTTCGGCTGCCTGCAATGCCTCCGGTACAGAGGTTCCGGCAATAAAGCGGCCAGACATCCGCCTCCCGATACGGGAATTTTCAGAGAAACGGCGCAGCGGACGGTTGTGAGACAGCGCTATGAAGGCGGATCGAAGAACGTTGCCACTCATTGGGAGCATTCCCTTTCAACAAACCTTTTATTGTGCCACACGGAAATGTGAGCTGGGCCCAGGATTCGCTGGATACGGGCTGCAGATAGTCCGGTTTGTGACGAGAGCAGTAACCGCAGTAACCAGAGGGCTGCACAGATCCTAATCAGAAAGAAAAATCTGCGTCGCAGGAGCGAACAAAGCGCTCAGGAAGCGAGAAGGAGAGGATAGTATTGATTCCAAAGACTGGAGCCCGCAGCCGAAGTTTCCGGAAAATTGCATTCCGATGCGGATGTGCGCACGTTTGGTTGAAAGGATCGGAGTCGAGAAGCGTCTTATATGCTGAATCTGAATCCTTTACCCGATCTTTTGGCCTTGACGGTTCTCGTGTACGTGTTTTGGTCCATCCTGCGCCAGCGCGTGGGCGAACAGCTCCACGCCTGGCTGCTGGGATGGGTATTCATCCTCGTTCATTTTGCGGTCCAGCTCTTCAGTGGACGCCCGGGCGCGCTGCAGGATACGCTCCTGGCGATTTCTACAGTAAGTCTTGAACTGGCCGCTGTGGCATTCATCCTCGCCGCTGGCGGAGGCAAGTCCACGCCGCGCCTCCGGTGGATCGCCGGATCCGCTGCAGGCGCGACCGTGTTCTACATTGTGCTTTTCTATGCCAATGTACAAAGCCCGGTCCTCTACTCCTTGCCAATTGGAGTGCTTCTGATCGCTGCAGCCGCTGTGGTTGTTCCCGACGAAGGGAGGCCTACGGGAGAACGCAACATTTTCATGCTGACGTTTCTTCTGCTGGCACTTGCTCTGGCCGCCTCGGTGTACACCGGACACGAGGATTTCGGCTTGGAATGCATTCTCTTCGTCGCCTATCTGCTGGCCGGCATTCAGTATTGGAAGAATTTTTCCCGCCGTACGACCGGTTCCATCACCGCCGTTGCCGGACTTGTCGTCTGGGCCTTTGTATTCCCGCTATCCCTTGCGTTGGTGGTGTTACGGCCGGATGTTCACATCCAGGATTCCGTCTGGAACCTTCCCAAATACATTGTGGCGATCGGGATTCTGCTGACGTTGCTGGAAGAGCAGATTGATCGTACGGAGCATCTTGCCCTGCATGATGCCCTGACCGGACTGCCGAACCGTAGATTGCTGGACGATCGCCTGACAAAAGCGATTGAACGCGCGGAACGCAATGAAGCGAGGGTTGCGGTCCTGCTCATTGATCTGGACGGTTTCAAACAGATCAACGACACCTATGGGCATCCGATCGGGGACGAGGTGCTGCGTATCGTCGCTACGCGGCTGCAGATGCGCGTCCGCAAAGCCGATACCATTGCGCGGGCCGGGGGAGATGAATTTCTGGTTGTGGTCTCCGACCTGTTGCAGCCCCATGGGGCGACGGTGCTGGCCGCCAAACTGGCGGGGGATCTGAATGAGCCGATCCTGCTGGGCGATGTCCGTCTGCGTGCTGGGGCGAGTATCGGGATCGCGATTTATCCGGATGATGCACAAACCGCCGAAGACCTTTGCGCCAGGGCCGACGCTTCCATGTACGAGCAAAAGCGTCGCACAAAGTAAGGCCAATTCAGGCCAGGCCCGCCGAGCAGGATCCCGACGCAATTTTCCAGACGCGGAATGCTCCGGAAATCACGCGGGTGAGAGAGCGAGGTGGCAGGGTAGCCGGTGGCGGGACAAAAAAAAGACGGCACGAACGGTAATCTGCTCGTGCCGGGAGGCCAGTGACGCAACTTGAAGAGAAGGGCGCTCGCTTGGAGCGACCCTCTCTGTTCACATTCATATGATGACACAGATTCGGGGTTCGTCTCCACAATTTATTCATTTTTCATAGATTTTTCTGAAACGGCCTCCCATAAACCATAGGTTCAAAGGGTTACGCCGAGGTTTCTAGTTGAACAACACCAAATCTCGACTCTCCCCGGCTGCGAAAACTCGGGGCGGTATAGAATCGGGGCTGCACCCAGACAGAGCCTAGCGCGAGGAGCCGAATGAAATTCCCCATATTTTCTATTAAAAAATCCAGCCCACCTGATTCCGCAGGAGAATTGGAACGGGTAGAAGCCAGCACGGCGCCGGAAAAGAGCGCGGGCTCCGCTTGGTCTACTGGGCTCCTGATGATTGGATCAGCGCTGGTTGGCGCGACTGCCGTCGCCGTATGGAATCGCCGGACTATTACTGAAATGCGAACACATCTCGAGCTAAACTCCGGTGAGAGTCGGCAAGTTACCAGCGGTGATGCGGCGAATCCGGATGACATCTTCTGAATCTTCGGAATCGCATTCTGAGTCGCAGAGAGGCGCGGAAGGAAAAAGGTGATCCTTTTCAACACTGTTCCCGATTTTTCAACAGGCGCAGAGTTGCGAACCGGCAAAAAGGTGTGTAGTCTCAATCTTGGGCGAGGGTAGCAGCGTCGTCCAAGCCATTGCGGACCAGCCCAAGAACTCTGGTCGTCGCCACCACCCATTGAGGTCGCAGAGATGATCCCAACAGCCACAGATTGCAAGTGGCGGTTGACTCTGTTTGGTGAGCTGGGGTTGAGTCACTGGTTGAGCGTTCGGAGCAAGAAAATCGCTCGACAGTTTGACACAAACGCATAAAGGTTGATAGTCTGGTTTGGTCGCGCAAAAAACAGAAAGCAGCTGACTAGCAGCTTCTGGCGCGCAAAGTTCGAGGACCTGCTGAGGCAGCTCGGCAGCTCGATCCAAAAAGAAATCGCTCAGGCGAAGCTTCTTAAGGATCTTTGACAATTGGTTGAATATGCCAGTCGTGAGATGACGATGAAGTTGTGGTTTAGTCATTCTCACTAGTATAGGCTTCGCAGCCTTTCGAGCGCTGCGAGGTAGCATCTTGCTCTTCGACCTCCGTCGAATCAAGATGCATCAGGTTTCAAACGAGAGTTTGATCCTGGCTCAGAATCAACGCTGGCGGCGTGCCTAACACATGCAAGTCGAACGAGAAAGTGGAGCAATCCATGAGTAAAGTGGCGCACGGGTGAGTAACACGTGACTGACCTACCTTTTAGTGGGGGATAACCTAGGGAAACCTGGGCTAATACCGCATAATACCTACGGGTCAAAGTCCGCCTCGGCGGACGCTGAAAGAGGGGGTCGCGGCCGATTAGCTAGTTGGCGGGGTAATGGCCCACCAAGGCGATGATCGGTATCCGGCCTGAGAGGGCGCACGGACACACTGGAACTGAAACACGGTCCAGACTCCTACGGGAGGCAGCAGTGGGGAATTTTGCGCAATGGGGGAAACCCTGACGCAGCAACGCCGCGTGGAGGATGAAGTCCCTTGGGA
>DAHVZT010000009.1 GCA_027323885.1 Acidobacteriaceae bacterium | reverse complement strand
AACAATGACAGATACCGCTCAAAACGTACATTTGCAGTTCCTTCGCTCGCGCCTCGGTCGGATTTGTGTGGCAATCATCGGCAGTTCGCCGGATGAAATGCTGGAGCGCGCCGCCGATGCCGTTCGCGAGAACACTTTGCTTGAGTTTCGCCTGGATTATCTGGCGAAACCGCTGACCGCGATACCCCAGCTGAAGGAGTTCCTCAGCCATCACCGGGAGATGACAGCAATCGCCACGTGCCGCCGCGAGGCAAATGGCGGTAAATTCGCCGGCCAAGTGGCCGACGAGTTGGAGGTGCTGGGAAAGGCCGCGGCAGCCGGCTTTCATTTGATCGATGTAGAACTGCAGACGGCCGAGACTCTGAAGCCGGCGGATTGGAAGAAATTGCGGGTCCCTACCACGGCAATCCTGATTTCTTACCATGATTTCGTGGCGACCAGGAATCTGGATAAGATTTACGACCGCATTCGGCCACTTCAGCCGGATTTCATCAAAATTGTTTCCACTGCGCGTTCGCTGGCTGACAACGTCACCATGATGCGGTTTCTGGAAGACAAGCGGGACGAAGCGGATGTGGTCGGCATCTGCATGGGAGACTACGGGATCATCAGCCGGGTTCTGGGGCTGCGCGCAGGCAGCCGGTTTACCTTCGCGGCCGCGACCACCGGGGAAGAAACTGCGCCGGGCCAGATTGCCGCGCGAACTCTCACTGAGGTCTATCGCGCCGATCAGGTGGATGCGGGAACCCGCGTCTATGGCGTGGCGGGAAGCCCCGTCCGAAATTCTCTTTCGCCCATTATGATGAACACCGCCTTCCATCGCGAGACCGTGAATGCCGTCTATCTGGCGCTCCAGACCGAAAAGGTGGAGGACCTTCTCCTGTTGATCCGGGAGGTTCCCGTCCATGGACTAAGTATCACGATGCCTCTGAAGGAGGCGATAATGAAGCATCTCGATCGCACAGATGCTTTGTCCCAACGGATCGGCGCCTGCAATACGGTGGTCCGGTCCCAGGATGGGAAGCTGATCGGCTACAACACAGACGTTGTTGGCATTGTCCGGCCGCTGGAACAGCGGATCGACTTGCGCAAGGCGAAAGTGCTGTTGCTGGGGGCGGGTGGGGCCGCGCGCGCCGCGGCTTTTGGCCTGCGGCAAAAAGGAGCCGACGTGTTCATCCTGAACCGCACGCCACAGACCGCGCAAAAGCTGGCGCGGGCGGCGGACGCGAAGACGATACGCCGGGAGCAGGTCGCGAAAACCAGCTTCGACGTGATCCTGAACGCGACTCCGGTCGGGATGGCCGGCGTCAAGCAGCAAACGATTTTGGAGGAGAAGGAATTAAACGCCAAGCTTGTGTTCGATATGGTGTACAATCCCTTGGAAACCCCACTTTTGAAAATGGCCCGCAGTCGAGGCATCGCTGTCGTCACAGGCGCGGAGATGTTTGTGCAGCAGGGAGCGGACCAGTTCCAGTTGTGGACGGGAAAGCCTGCGCCCCGCGAAGACATGTGGCGAGTTGTGTCGCATGCCCTGCGTGCGCGCGCCGAGAGTTAAAGTTTTTTGGGAATTCAGGCGGAGAGAGAGGAGCAACAGACCATGGAGCATCCAGAGGACTTCAAGGACGACGACCGTTGGCTGATGCCGAGAAACCCCATGGTGCGCCGTGCGTTGCAAATTGGCGGCGGAATTGCTCCTTATCTGGCGTGGCTGGTTCCTATTATGGATCGCGTGCTCACACCCAAGCGGGACGTGGTCACTCCGGCGCTGATGACACTCAGGACGGACGTGCGGAGCGACCTTCGCAAAGATCTCAAGCAGCATGTAGCCATGATGCAGGCAGCCCAGATCGACATTACTCCGGCGATTGAGGAGCAGCAGCGGCGGCTTGAAAAGCTGGAAGAGCACACCGCCGAGCTGAACCACACCCTTACCGTGCTTTCCGACGAGCAGCTCGACCTTGCCGATCAGGTACGCGCCATGGCCGGATGGGTACGTAATTGCTCCATGGCAGGACTTTTCCTGCTTACCCTGATGTTCGTTCTTAAGCTGGTCCAGGCCATTCACGGAATGGGGCACTGATTCTTAAAATGCAATTGTTGCGCACGCCTTCCCCGCAAATCTGAGTGCCGCCCGGCACTCAGATTTGTGCAAAATCGACCTTCCTGCCTGCCGATTTCCTCCAGATTCCGCGATGTAACCGGCTACAAAAGCGCCTGCCCGATTTGCCGGTCCTCTATATATAGGGTTAGGATGGTGCCACGTTCGGTACAGCCGCTTCCGGCGCGCCAGAACTCTGTTTTGAACTGAGGCCTGTAAGTGTTCTAAAAATAAACTTTCAGCCTGGATTGTCCTTGTCTGTGGAGGAGTTCCAGAGTGATGGAGTGACATAGCATGGCATGGTATGCGTATTGCATTGCAGAAAAAGAAGCGTTTCCAGAATTGGCTCACCATCGCAAACCTGTTCCCCTGGACTCTCAGTCCGGCGTCCTCGGCAATCAAATCTTTCTATATCCCGCCAGTGATTTCGCAGTCGTAGTCAGTGAACATAATTCAGAAGACAATCTTGACCAGAAATCAGCCGTCGATCACGCACGCGTGATTGCAGACTGCTTTCAGCACTCCACCGTGTTGCCTTTCCGTTTCGGCACGGTATTTTCTGACGACGAAGCGTTACGGCGCTCCGTCCGCAGCAACCAGCGCCAGTTCAATGCCAATGTGGAGCGGCTACGCGGCAAGGCCGAGATGCATCTGAAGGTTGTTCTGGAGGATGGGGGACCCAATTCGCCAAAGTATGCTTCTTCTCCCTGTGCGGGAAAAGAATATCTTTCGCGCCTGCGGGAGACGGCCACGCTGCAGCGTGAACGGCAGACCAAGGCCAAAGCCGTTTTTGTACAGGTTCATCGTATGTTCGCTCCGCTGGAAGAGGAAATTACCTGCCGGCGCACGGACAGCGGGAAAATGCTGCTGGACATCGCCCATCTGATCGAGCACGGAAGCATCGGGCGTTACCAGAATAAATATTCCAGTGCAGGGCAGAGCCTGCGGGATTGCCAGATGATGCTGTCAGGCCCCTGGCCGCCATACCACTTCATTCACAAGAGTCAGCGCGCCGGGCAACAGCACGGCCAGGCGTAGACACCTCGGCAGTCATTCAAAACAAAAACCCTCGCGGCCCCACAGCCGGCGAGGGTTTTTGCATGGACCGCGCTGTAAGGAGGAAGACGCATGCGACGATTGCGGTCCACAATCTATGGACGCACCCGGCTGGAAAACGGAATCATAGGACGCCGAAAAAGGGATGCGGCTTTTAGTTTTGATGCGCAGCTTATTGGATTTGCGGCAGGAGAGCTCACGAAAACAGAATTTTCGGGGAATGTTCGTCAGGAGATCCGGTCGACTGTCGAGACGTCCTTTTTTCTGCTGAGAACAAGCTTGGCCTTCCTGCGGGTCAGAGAGGCGTCCTCAATTTTGCTCCAGAACGCGACAAAATAGTCGGTTGCGGAGATGATCGACACCAGAACCATGAAATAGATTGCGGTCACGGCAATCACATGCACTGGCAGAATGAACCAGCCGAGCCGCCATACATCCCACCTGTGGTCCAGAATCGCCGCCACCACGGCCACGATCTGCGTGACCATTTTCAGTTTTCCAAGATCACTGGCCTGGATGGTGAAGCCCTCGGAAATGGCAATCGAGCGAAGGCCGCTCACCAGGAACTCTCGTCCGATGACCAGGACAGCAATCCACGCCGGGACGATGCGGGGATTGAACTCCACCAGCGCGATGAAGGCGGCTGTCACCATGAGCTTGTCCGCCAAGGGATCCAGCAGCATTCCCATGGTGGTAATCTGGCCGCGTTTACGCGCCAGATATCCGTCTACGCCGTCCGTGATGGAGGCCAGGATAAAAAGGACGGAGGCAAGGATCTCTTGCTCGCCGTGGAGCGCGGTAGACGGAAAACTGCGGGACAGCAGCCAGATGAGCAGCGGTACGCAGAAGATCCTGCTGGTCGTTATGGAGTTAGGAAGGTTCACTGGTTGCCGTATCGTCCCTGCGACCGGCTCATGGTGGCGCAGACAGGGCTTGCAGCCATTATGCACCAGCGGGGTTCGTCTGATGTATTGCGAGATCGAATCGTCTAGGTCCTTGCCGAAACCAGGGAAACCGACTCGTCTTCCTGGTCCCAGGCGCGGCTCGCAGCCCCTTCGAAAGGAAAGAACAACATAAATACGGTTCCCGATGGACCGCCTGAGGCGCCGGACTCGGAGTCCTTCATCGGAGTGGCCGCTCGACTGCGTACGCGGATCGTACCCTGGTGCTTGGCGACGATTTCCGAACTGACCCAGAGCCCCAGGCCTGTTCCGGTGGCTTCCTTGGTCGTGTAGAAGGCCTCAAAAATGCGCTCTCGCACGGCCGGGGTCATTCCGGAGCCGGTATCGGCGACGGTCACGCGAACGCCTTCCACGCCGGTCTGGTTCCAGGCGCGCGAGGGCCGCACACACAGCAGGAGCCGGCCACCTTTCGCCATTGCATCCAGCGCGTTTCCAATCAGGTTGGCGAACAGCTGGCGCATCTCACCGCTGAAGGCCAGCAATTCGGCCCCGTTGCGATACTTTCGGATAACTTGCACTCGCGTGGAATGCAGACGACCCTGGTGCAGGGTAAGCACCGAATCCAGAAGTTCCGGAAAGTTCGTAATGGCCGGTTTGGAGGACTGGCGATAGAAACGCAGTGTCTGCTGGGTAATCTGCGAAACTCGCGCGACCTCCTGCTGGGCCATATCGGCGTACTGCAGGGCTTCCGGATCGAGCGGCTGCTGGTGAAGCAGATACAGCAGATTGGTGACGGCCTCCAGCGGGTTGTTAATCTCGTGGGCAATCGACGCGGCGAGCCGCCCGGTGGCGGCAAGTTTCTCCGTGCGCCGAAGCATCTCCTCCGACAATTTTCTTTGCGTCGTGTCGACGACTACGGCCCCCACCCACCGGACGCTGTCACTTGCGTCGCCGTTGATGCTCGTCCGGACTGGATAGAAGCTGGCTAGCCAGGTGCGCGGTTCTCGCGGCAAACTCGGCAGCTCACCATGCAATTCCAGATCGCGGACCGGCTCTCCGGTTAGAAACACGCTTTCGATGGCGGCGCCAAATTCTGTTGCCATCTGACCGGAGAAAATCTCCTCGACCGTCCGTCCCAAATGGCGGCTGATCGGCAGGTTATTCATCTCGGCCTGGAATTGGTTCATGCGCACATACCGCTTCTTGCGGTCGAAGAAGGCAAATCCGATCGGAGCATTGGCCAGCATGGAGTCGAGCAGCGCCAATGTGTCATTGAGTCCGGAGCGCTGCTCGTTGAGCGCCGCGACCATGGTGTTGAAGGCGCGGGTCAGCTCCCCGGCTTCGTTCACCGAGTTCGTCTTGAGGGGAAAGACGCCCGGGCGATCGGGATCGCGGATCAGAATCTTAGTCCCGCGCAGCAGGCCCAGCAGAGGACGAGTGACCGAGCGGGCCAGCAGCAGCGAAAAGAGCGCATTCAGGGCGATTCCCAGCAGCGCGAAAATCAGCGCGGAGTTCATCAGGCCTTCAAGGACAGCGCGGTCCTGGGTAGAGTCTGCCGAAATCCAGGCCAGAGCGACCGGAGTGCCTTCAACCTGGATGGGCGAAACCGCTTCCATCTGACGAGGGCCGTTCTGAAATACGCGGGTCGCGTAGGGAGGATGCAACTGACGCCGCTCGCCAGGGGAAAGGGCAGGTAGGGTCCGGGATCCGGCGCGATCGCTGTAAGCCAGGGTGTCTCCGGTCAGGTCCGTCACGCGGGACGCGCGGACGGTCGGCGTGATGAGCATATCGTCCAGAATGGATTGCAAGACAGCCAGCCGCTGCCCGCGAATCTCTCCGGCTGCCGAGCTGCTCAGCAGCCGGGCCTGATATTCCAGCCGCTCCGCTGTGCGCTCGCGCAGCGTGTCGGTCTGCTGCCTATAAAGGTAGCCAGCGATCACAAGCACAAGCACACACTGGAGCAGAGCAGTGCCGGCGATCAGTTGCCCCCGAATCGTTCGTGGGATCAGATGACGCATAGGAAGACTGGCCTAATTGTATTGGAAGCGGGACGCCGATTGAACTTTTGTGGGCGAGAAGATTAAGCTTTTACATCCGCTCGCGCCTTTTTGGGCTGAAGCCGTTCAAGCAGTCCCGCAGCGATCAAGGCCCCGTGAAACCGGCCGTTTTCGATGAAAATTTCGTTCGTGCGCGCTCCCGCCACGATGACGCCGGCGAGATAAACCCCGGGCACATTGCTCTCCAGAGTCTGCGGATCGTAGGCGGGCATCCGGTCGGGGCCCTCCATGCGAACTCCAAGCGCGTTCAGGAACGAAAAATCCGGGTGGTAGCCGGTCATCGCGAACACAAAGTCGTTCGCAATCGTGCGCACTCCTTCCGGTGTACGCAGCCGGACGGAATCGATCGCGATCTCTTCCACCGTAGTTCGAAAGAATCCCTGGATCTCTCCGTTGCGGATCCGATTCTCAATGTCCGGCAGAATCCAGTATTTGACATGCTTGTGCATTGCCGGCCCGCGATGCGCCAGGGTTACCCGCGCACCGTGCCGCCACAAGTCGAGCGCGGCAATGGCAGCAGAGTTCTTGCCGCCGATCACCAGCACATCATGGTCGAAGTACGGGTGCGGGTCCTTGTAATAATGAAAGACCTTGGGCAGCTCTTCTCCCTGAACATTCAGGTAGTTGGGGCGATCGTAGTATCCCGTCGCCACGATGAGAGCCTTGGCCCGGTAGGTATGCGCCCGGCGGGAAGTGTCTGCGCAGTGCACCAGGAAATTTCCTGCGGTGCCCTCAACGCGCTCGACATATTCGTACTGCCGAATCTTCAACCGGTAATGCTGAGCGACTTTCCGGTAATACTCCAGCGCCTCCTGACGGTTCGGCTTCTGGTTGGGGCTGCTGAAAGGGATATTGCCGATTTCGAGCAGTTCCGGTGTGGTGAAAAACGTCATGTTCGAGGGGTAATGGAAAAGCGAGTTGCAGAGGCAGCCCTTGTCGATCAGTACTACGCGGAAGCCCTCGCGCTGGGCGTCAATCGCACAGGCCAGGCCGGTGGGCCCGGCGCCGATGACCAGGACATCGTAGTCCTGTGCCGGCGGGTAAATTTCGCCGGGTTCGTCCACAGGTTCTTGTTCGGGTTCCATCAGTGGTGTGCTGTCCATAGGAATTTTGTGTCTCTCGCGCTTCTTGCCGCCTAAGATCATGCCTCCAGTGTACCGAGAGCGACGGCGCGATGGCGTCTGCTCGCGCTAAGAAACTTTTTGCGCGGTGGGCCATCAAGAGCATCGGGAGGCTGGGGAAAGCCCCTGAGGGAAATTTACCTTTCGTGCGAATGGGGAAAGTGGCTGAACGGATGATACGGCAGTCCCGCACTCGTAGGGCAGAGTAGCTCGATCACGCACCCAATTCCATCGTCAACTCAACACGCTTGTAGACGACTTCCGGTGCGAGTCTGCCGTTGCTGAGTTCCGTAACCTGGACGAGCCCGTACCGCTGCATGGTCTTGATCGTGCGCGACAGGTTTGATTTCTTTCGTCCCGTTGCCACGGCAAGCTCGGTCAGAGATTGGGGCGAAGTACGGCGGATTACTTCCAGCAAGTCTCGATTTTTTGAAGAGAGAATGCGCGCCATCCTCTCTGTCGATGGAAACCAGATTTTGGGGTCGCGCGGGCTTGGCTTCAGATCGCCACGAGCAATGGCCCGGGTGCGTTCCTTCATCTTTTCATAGGAAGCGATTCCTACTCTGAGTGTGTTCATGAACATATCTCTCTTCCAGAACCCGATCGACAGCTTCCCAGAAATCGTCGATCAGTTTTAACGCATTGCGATACGAATACGGCCGGATGGTATTGAGCATGTGCCAATGTTCGTATGCGGAATTGTTTTTTCCACCGGGCCCGCTGGATTTCCTGACCGCGTGCGCATTGTCAAAGGATCTTCCTCCCGGCTCATCTAAACAGGTTATCAGGTCGTGATAACCATGAGTGCCCAAAATCCAACCGCTGCTTCTAACCGCCAAACAAAGCCGCCGCTCCGCACCCCGTGTGACAGGTTTCCTCACCCGATATACTGGATTGTTTGTTTTCTCTTGAAAGGAGCAGTTGGAATGGCTGACATCGGCAAGGAAGTTCGCAAGGAGAAAGATTCGCTGGGGCATGTGGAAGTTCCCGCGCAGGCGTATTACGGAGCGCAGACAAAGCGTGCCATCGACAACTATCCCATCTCCGGGATGCGTGCCCATCCGCTGCTCATTCGCGCCATCGGAATGGTGAAGTCTGCCGCTGCCCAGGCCAACAAAGACCTTGGGCTGCTT
>DAHVZT010000058.1 GCA_027323885.1 Acidobacteriaceae bacterium | reverse complement strand
TGTCGACCAGAATTGATTTGCAGTCCAGCCGCTGCGCCGCAGCCAGAGCCTCCTGCCAGGGATCTCCTCCGCGCAATGGGATATTCGCCCGGCCGTCCGTGAGCACGATGAGAAGCGTTGCTGGCGTAACGTATTCGCGCGCATGGTCCAGACCCGCTGCCAGCGGCGTTCTGCCGCCGGTGGGAAGATATTCGAGCGCCGTCAACGCGTCTGGGAGCAACTGCGTTGGCGCGAGAGCGAGATGGGCGGAGGTCCCGCGGAACACGATGAGGGCGACCTCATCGCCTCGCTGGAACGAGCTTGTCAGCAGCGCTGCAACGGCGCCTTTCACTCCACGCATTCTTTGCTGGGCAGCGTGCGAGCCACTGGAATCGATGACAAACAGATAGCGCGTTCCCGTCCGTGGCTTGCGCACGCGTTCGTGTAAATCTTCGATACGAGGCCGCGTACCGCCGGTCTCGCGAAGGGAATGGCCGAAGGTTGCATGCAGATCAAGCTCGACAGGGGATTCTGTCTGTCGATTTCCAATGACAGGACCGCGTTCGCCGCCATCTGCCGGTGCGCTGCCTGTGCCGTTCGCTGGCGCACTCAGGCGCAGGTCGAGAGCGGGAGACTCGACTGCGGAAGGCTTGAAAATGCGTTCCTGAAAAAGCTCCGGCGAGGACTTCCCGCCGGTCTCAGTTTTGGTTTCAGGTTCCGCCCGCTGCACTGGGGTTGTAGGAGGAGGCGCAGGTGGCGAGGAGGATGAACGTCTGGAGTCGCGAATCCGATGTGCAAGCACCAGCGGCAGCACCGCCTCCACATGCCGGCTTTCCACGCAAACCTCACCGCTGAGAGCCGCATAGGCAAGTGCCGCCCGAAAGACCGCTAAATCCGCTCGCAGCGATTGAACATTGTGTTCGCAGACTGCGACACTCATGGACTCCATCATCTCCCCGCTGCAGGAGACTTGACTGAGAAAATCTCTGGCGGAGGCAATCTGCGAATGAAGATCATGCTGGGCAGCGGACCACTCATCATTGAACTGATCCGGGTCGCGCTCAAACGCAATTCTCCGCTGCATGATCATCTGGCGTTCGGCTGGATCCATTGGGGCAGAGACCGTGACAGACAACGCGAAGCGATCCAGCAGTTGCGGGCGCAGCGAGCCTTCCTCCGGATTCATACTGCCAAGCATCACGAACTCGGCGGAGTGCTTGGCGCTTAAGCCTTCCCGCTCCACGACGTGTACGCCGGTGGCGGCCGCATCCAGCAGCGCGTCTCCCAGATGTGCAGGAAGAAGGTTGACTTCGTCCACATACAGCACGCCGCCATGGGCTTCGGCGAGCAGGCCTGCTTTGAGAACGGGATTGCCCTTCAGCGTCTGTTCCAGATGAAGTCCGCCCAGCAGACGGTCTTCCGTTGCGCCGAGGGGCAGATTGATGAAAGGCGAGGCGCCGGGAAGCAATGCAGCGAGAGCGCGGGCGGCGGTCGTTTTGCCCGAGCCTTTATCGCCGCGCAGCAATACGCTGAGTCTCCAGTCGACCGCGGCCAGCAGAAGCGCGAGCTTCATCTCGCTCTGGCCAACGATTGCAGTAAAAGGATAGGGAGTGACTCTCAAGAAACAGCCTCCCTCTTCTGTTCGCCTTGTGCTTCGAGCAGCATCTCCGACTCCAGCAGAACGCCACGGAGCGCGTCGAGAGTCTCCGGCGCGGGGTTCTCCCACAACTCACGCCTGGAAGCCTCCAGCAATCGTTCGGCAATGGCATTCAATGCCCAGGGATTGGAAGCCCCAAGAAACTCGCGCATCTGTGGGTCCAGTGCATAATGCTCGGCCAGACCTTCATAAATGAAATCCGGAGCGATCTGCGCCGTAGCATCGAATCCGAAAATGTAATCGACCGTAGCTGCGAGCTCCAGGCCGCCTTTGTAGCCATGCCGCTGGATCGACTCGATCCACTTTGGATTTACCACCCGCGAGCGATAGACCCGCAGAGCTTCCTCGCGCAGATCACGCACCTGCGCCGATTCTGGCCGGGAACTGTCTCCGAAGTAAGCCTTCGGCTGATTGCCGGTGAGGCCGCGGATGGAAGCGATCATGCCGCCGTGGAACTGGAAATAATCGTCCGAGTCGAAGATGTCATGTTCGCGATTGTCCTGGTTGTGCAACGCCACTTCGATGGACTTCAGACGCTCGGCGAAAACCGGTTGCGCCTCCACCCCATCGACACCCTTTCCGTAGGCGTAGCCGCCCCAGGAAAGGAATGCACGGGCAAAGTCCGCATCGCCCTTCCAGTTGCCGGTTTCTATAAGCGGCAGGATTCCTGCGCCGTATGCCCCCGGTTTGGAGCCGAAGATGCGATAGCGCGCCTGAGCTTCGGCTTCGTGCGATGGCAAATCCTTGTTCGCCTCAACTTCGGCCAGATAGTGTTTGCGCGGAAAGTTCAGATCGAGCGGCTCGTCCAGTTCGACGACAGTCGAGATTGCCTGGTCGAAGGTTTCGATCAAGTGTGGAAATGCGTCGCGAAAAAATCCGCTGATGCGCAGAGTGACGTCGATGCGCGGGCGCCCAAGCTGCTCCAAGGCGATGATTTCAATGCCTTCCAGCCGCCGCGATTGTGGGTTCCACACCGGTTTGACGCCCAACAGCGCGAACGCCTGCGCAATGTCATCGCCGTGGGTCCGCATTTGCGAGGTTCCCCACACGCTCAGGCCCATCATTTCGGGATACTTGCCTTCTTCTTTCTGGAAGCGCGCAACAGCTTCGCGGGCCAACTGCTGGCCCACTCTCCACGCTGCTTCGGATGGCAGTGCGCGCGGATCGACAGCGTAGAAATTGCGGCCCGTGGGCAGAACATGCGCCATGCCGCGCGTGGGCGCTCCAGCCGGGCCGGCAGGCACATACTTGCCCTCAAGCGCATTGAGTAGGTGCTCGATCTCATCGGCGGATCGTTCCAGCTTCGGTGCCAGCTCTTCGCAGGCGAAGCGGAGTGCGGCGGTGATTCCGGCGGATTCCAGACCCAGGACGGCCCTTTGCACTTCGGCGATCATGGCGCTGCGAAAGCCGAGCCTTTCCAGCATGGCGAAAAGATCGAGCGATGCACGATCAAGAGTTTCCAGGACATCTGCGCGAGTATGGCATAGCTGAGACAGCAGCTCGAAGGAACATCCAAGGCGTTCGCCCGGCCTGTCGAGAAGTTCCGTCAGGTCGAAGCCGAAGGCCGTCGCCAGGCTTGCCTGCAGGCTTGGTACTCCTGCATTGTCCAGCCTGGTGAGCGAACGCAGCATTTCCGGCAAGGGAGGCATTTGCCCCAGAGTGTGCAGGCCATCGCGAATCTGTGCCATGCCGAGTTCACAAAGATATCCGTCGAGATCTTCGATCAGGTGGGCAACCTCATTGCCGCTCATCGATGCAAGCTGCACTGGAATGCCCTCGGGCGTCAGCGTGTCGTCCCACTCATGGCTGTGATCGCCACGCTCGCGGGTCATCATGGTCTTAAGGTCCAGATCGGCTTTCAGGTTCGTGCGCTCCACCAGCTTCCAAATCTGTTGCTGGACGTAGGGAAGCTTGACCGGATCGAGCTTTTCCACGGCATAGTACTCGTTCACCAGCTGATTCAATTCAGCCAGAGGACCATAGGTCTCCGCCGAGGTCATCGGCGGCGTAAGGTGATCGACGATGACTGCATGGGCGCGGCGCTTGGACTGGCTGCCCTCACCGGGATCGTTGATGATGAACGGATAGACGAGGGGCATGTCCCCGAGCAGGAGATCGGGAAAGCATTCCCCGGAGAGCCCGATGGCCTTGCCGGGCAGCCACTCCAGTGTGCCATGCTTGCCCATGTGGACGATGGCGTCCGCGCCCCAGCCGCCTTCGGCTTGCGGCGTACCGAGCCAGCGATAAAAGGCCGTGTAGTGGTGCGTGGGCGGTAGATCGGGAGTGTGATAGATCGCATCCGGATCAATGCCATAACCACGCGGAGGCTGGAGCGCGATCAGTGCGTTCCCAAGTTCCATCGCGGCGAAAAGATAATCCCGGTCGTCGCCCCAGGGTTCTTCTTCTTCAATGGACACAATCTTCCCAGCGATTGTGGGCAGCAGCTTTTTGTCGGTCTTTTTCGCGGGTTTGACGCCGGGACCGCGGTCCTGCGGCTCACCCCAGAAGTCCTGCATGCGGCGTGCGGGACGTGTGGGAAATTCAGAGTGGATCTTTCGATACATGGCGCGGGAGAAGCGCAGGGCACGGGCCGGATCAAGGGGATAATTCCCGTCGTATGTGCCGCGGCCGAGGAGGTCCTGCATCAGCGCATCGGAGGTCTCCGGCAACTCCGCGATAGCGTAGCGGCGGGCGCGCATCGCGTGCAGCGTGGTCAGCAGACTGGCAGGTGTATCGAGCCCGACCGCCCCGCCTACCTGGGATGCCTTGGCTGCGGAATTGGTGAGAACGAATGCGATGCGCCGATCCCGATTCGATTTGTGACGCAGACCGGCGAGGCGGCTTGCGATTCCGGCGACGCGAAGGGCCCGCTCTTCGTTGGGCACGTAGAGACTCTCGTCCCCATGTTTGCTTCGTTCCTTGAACGAGACAGGCACGGAGATGATGCGTCCATCGAACTCCGGGATCGCGACATTCACAGCGGTGTCGATCGCGTTCAGTCCACGCCGCGAACCCTCCCACATGCCTTGAGGCATCTGGCACGCAATCGCCTGAACAATGGGAATGCCAAGCCATTGGAGTGAGGAGATCGGTTCTCCGGAAGTGCTTTCGGAGTGTGAATTGATTTCGCCCAGCGCAAAGGACAGCGTGCTGATGAGCACGTCGGCACGGCCTTTGATGAGATGGAATGCGGCTGGAGCGCCATTTTCCTTCGCCTTCAGGCTGGAAGTAAAGACGCAGAGTGGATTGACTCCTTTGGCCTCCAGCGCTTGCGCAATCGTGTCGATGAAGCTAGTGTTTCCGCTCATCCGGTGAGCGCGATAGAAAAGCACCGCTACCGTGGGGCGCTTAAGATCGGCCTGCCGTTCCCACTCCTCGGTCGTCGCAACATCCATTTCCGGCAGATATATGCCATGCTCCGGCATTGGGACCGGGGCCGCATAGCCGTAGCCGGTCAGCATCAGACGGTCAGAAAGAAAGCGGAACAGCTCCGCAAAATTCTGTACGCCACCGCAGGCAAGATAGCTGCCTACCGTTTCCACCACATCGGAAGGTACGTGGATGGTCTCTGAAAATTCGGAACTGTTCTCTCCGCAGCCGCTCACCAGCACCAGCGATTGGCCGCGCTGGATGCAGGCGAGGCGCAGCCGCTGAAACCCGGGGATGCAACTGAGCGGGCCGTGGCAGCGGACGATGATGACCCGGGCTTTCGCCATTTCACCATGGATGAGAACATCGAGCTGATCTTCGTTGCGGAGCGCATTCAGTGAGAATCCCTGGACCCGAAGCTCTGCAGGCAGCAATTCCGACGCCTTGATCAGCGTAAGCAGATCGGTATCGGCATGGGAAAGCAACATGATCGAGCCGGTCGCATCCGGACCGGGCGTGATCAAAGAGGACGCTTCTACAATCTCGCTGGGCTTGCGGACATCCCAATCGTAATAATTGAAAACGAATTCACTGAGCTCTGCTGGCGGCTGCAGGAAACGATCCGCGGCCAGCATGGCATCGATGTAGTCAAAAATCTGGCGTACCTGCCACGGGCTGTTCACCGAGTGGAACCAGATCGATCTGCCGTCAAAGACGAGGCTCACCACATTGGCCAGCGCGCAAGGGCCAAGACAGCCGGCCTTTGTAAGATGAACCTGATTGCGAATCCTGCGTCCGAGCCACTCCTGCGTGTAAACATCGACCGGCACGGCGGCATATCCCCGCTCTGTGATGCCGCAGCAGCAACCGCTGTAGCAATAACTCAGGTGGGCGCGGTGCTGGGTAATGTTGAAGGCACGGCCGTCCGCGCGGATGACGCGTTGTCGAAAGGAGTCAGCCACGCCTATGCCTCACTCCCGAGCGAGTGGTGGGAAGGGGTCAACGAAATGGGACGGGTTGAAGTTGCCGGGCGCAGGCGCATGGTTTCTGTTCTCCGCAGAAATTGCTCTGTACCCCGGGCAGGTCTCCTGGCTTCGAAGTGGCGCCTGATTTCTGGCGCCGAGCGTCCGCCTTCCCCAGCTTTGCAGCCGAGTGGATTTTTGTCGCTCAACTTCGCTTACAGTGGCGGGACCGCACCGGGATTGCACCGGACTTCCCTTTTCAGCCCTTGCGGGCACCCTGGGTCTGACTCAGTTGTACCATGTTGCCGCACGGATGGCATGGGGCCGGGCTCGGCAAGCGCCTGCGACGCGCAACGGCCGGATTCGATATTGCCGCAGCGCCGATTACAGCAACGCGGGTCCGGTCTGCTAGATTAAGGAAAGATTCTGGGGTGCCCAAACGGGCATAACAGGGAAGTCCGGTGCGATTCCGGCGTGGTCCCGCCACTGTGTTCCGGCGATGGACTCTTTGTGAGCCACTCCATCCACAGCGAGGAAGGCGAAGAGTTCAGAGCGTCAGCAAGAGCCGCTCAGCCTGTCAATCAGGAGACCTACCTCAGATCAAAGTCCTGATTCCTGTCCGCGTGGAAACGGAAAGCAATCGCTCCTGCATTCGCGAGCTTTGTGCCCCTTTCCGTGGTTTGTGAGGTGCACTTGTTCCGACCGAGATCGATCCCCGCCGCAGCCAGCCAGCCAGCAGGTGTTCCATGAGAATTGGGGAGGTTTTTTGTCCCGGTGTGCTGCACGCGATCGAAGCGAAAGACGGTCTGCTTGTTCGGATACGAGTGCCGGGTGGTTGGATCGAAGGCACTCAGCTTCGCGTCCTGGCGGACCTGACGCGCAGATTTGCTGATGGAAGCCTCGAAATCACCTCGCGGGCGAACCTCCAGTTGCGAGCCATTCACCAACGTGACCTTCAGCAGATTGTGGAGGGCATTCGCTCGGTTGGGCTCCTGCCTTCGCCCCGGCATGATAGGGTCCGCAACATCGTCACCAGCCCGATTGCGGGCCTCGATAAAGAGGAAGTGATCGATCCGCGGCCGCTGATCCATCAGCTTGATCGGCAACTGCGCGCAGAACCGGAATTCGCCAATCTTCACCCCAAATTCAGCTTTGGAATCTATGGTGGCCCGAACCGCTTCAGTCGCGATCTGGACGATATTGTCCTTCAGGCGACGGAATCGAACTCCGCGGCGCATCTTCACCTGTTCCTCGGCGGACATTCTTCAGGTTTCGCGGTGAAGTCTGAGGTCGCGGTCGAATGCATTCTGGCAGCGGCAAGGACATGCATGGAGCTGGCGCACGAGTGCTGCGTACCTGCTCGCGCCAAGGCGATTCTTGGCCTTCCGGGCGGGTTGAAACGGCTCACCGACGCCTTATCCCATCTACCAATGGTTCCTGCCGCGGCTCCGCCGTTCAAAGTGAGCGATGGCCTTCTCGGAATGTATGCGGCGAACCGTCAAGACCGGGTGAACATCGTCCCGTCGGTTCCGCTGGGCAGGCTGAACCCGGAACAGGTGGATTTTCTGGCCGAAGCGTCGGAGGAATGGGAAGCCGATCTGCGACTCGCTCCGTGGCGCGGCGTGGTGCTCGGTTCCGTTTCCAGGAGCGTGGCGGACAGATTGGTGGGCGCGCTGAATTCCATTGGGCTTTCCTGCGATGGGCGCGAGGGCTTCCATGGAATCTCGGCTTGCGCCGGAATCACAGGATGTGAGGCATCCCTGGCCGACGTGCGGCGCGACGCAGTTTCGATTGCGCAGCGTCTTGCGGGTGAACCCGTGCCTTTAAGATGGACAGTGAATCTGTCCGGGTGCGAAAAGCAATGTGGCCGGCGGCGCGGCGCGACTGCCGACCTGGTTGCGCGGCCTACCGGTTATACGCTGGTGGCGGAAGGAAGCCTTCCCGCGTCCGATTGCTCGCCTCAGGTTGCCATCGATGCCGTTGTTGCGCTGCATCATCGCGTTCTGTCCGGGAGCCCCGCTCGATGAATTACGTAAAGGACGGCCCGGCCATTTACAAAGAGTCTTTCGCGATCATCCGCAGAGAATCCGATCTGTCTGCATTCTCGCCCGATCTGGCTCGCGTAGTCGTTCGTATGATTCACGCCTGCGGAATGACGGACCTGCCGCAGGACGTTCTCGCGTCTCCGGACGCGGCCTCAGCGGGCGCAAAAGCTTTGCGATCGGGTGCGCCGCTGCTGTGCGATTCAACCATGGTAGCCAATGGAATCACCCGTTCCAGGCTGCCGCGTAAGAATGAAGTGATCTGTACGCTCAATGACCCGCGCACTGCGGAGATTGCCGCGAAGCTCCAGACAACGCGAAGTGCGGCCGCGGTCGAGCTCTGGCGGGACCGGCTCGCCGGCTCAGTTGTTGTGATCGGAAACGCTCCCACAGCCCTGTTTCATTTGCTTGATCTGGTGGAGGAAGCTCCGGACCACGCGCTCAGTCCCGCGCTCATCATCGGAATTCCTGTCGGGTTTGTCGGCGCAGCTGAATCCAAGGCGGCGCTTGCAGCCAATCGCCTCGGCATTCCTTTCCTTACGGTTCAGGGGCGTCGTGGCGGGAGCGCCATTGCAGCCGCGGCGGTCAATGCGCTCGCAAGTGAGGAAGAATGAGACTGGCGAGCGATGGGACGAGAACCGGTCGTCTTTTCGGTGTCGGCGTGGGCCCGGGCGATCCGGAACTCATCACGCTGAAGGCGCAAAGAGTTCTGCGGCAGGCTCAGGTGATTGCTTATCCGTGCGCCAGACATGGACAGAGCAACGCCCGTGCCGTCGTTGAGTCCGAACTGGTTCAGGGGCAGATCGAGTTGCCCATGGTTTACCCGTTGACGACGGAAGAGAGCGAGCACCCCGGGGGATACGAAGTCGCGCTTTCGCGGTTCTACGACGATATGGCCGGGCAGATCGCAGGGCATCTCCAGGAGGGCAGAGACGTTGCGGTTTTGTGCGAAGGCGACCCGTTCTTTTACGGCTCTTACATGTACCTGCATGACCGGCTCGCTCCTCGATTTCCCACGCAGGTGATTCCTGGAGTGCCCTCCATCATGGGAGCAGCCGCACAGCTCGGTCAGCCGCTGGTCCGCAGAGATGCCCAATTCACAGTGATTCCTGGAACTCTCCCGGAAGAGCAACTGATCGGCATGCTGGGTCAGCAGGGCGCCTTCGCGATCATGAAGCTTGGCCGTAACTTCGGGAAGGTCAAGCGAGCCATCGATGCAGCCGGTCTGGTGGATCAGGCACTCTTTATTGAGCGCGCGACCATGGCTGCGGAGCGCATCGTCCCGCTTCGTGAAGTCGATCCGCTCGGCGTGCCTTATTTTTCGCTGATTCTGATTCCGGACACCAGTCAGGCCCGGCGGCATGAAATCCTTGAGGCTGCCGGTTCGGTGGCCGTTGTAGGTCTTGGCCCGGGTGCTGCCTGCTGGATCACTCCGGAGGTTCAGCAGGCGCTGGCCGAGGCCACAGATTTGGTTGGATACCAGACGTACCTGGATCGAGTTCCCATGAGAGCCGGTCAGCGGCGTTTTGGCTCCGACAACCGGGTGGAGGCGGATCGCGCGCGCCACGCTCTCACGCTTGCCGAATCTGGCCGCCGCGTTTGCGTCGTATCCTCGGGAGATCCGGGTATTTTTGCCATGGCTTCGGCAGTTCTGGAGTGTGTGGATCAAGGCCCCCCGGCCTGGCAAGCGCTGGATATTCGCATTCTTCCTGGATTGTCGGCCATGCAGGCGGCGGCTTCCAGAGTTGGCGCTCCGCTTGGACACGACTTTTGCGTGCTCTCCCTCTCTGACCAACTCAAGCCGTGGGAGATTGTGGTCCAGCGGTTGGAAGCAGCGGCGGCGGCCGATTTTGCGATGGCCATTTACAACCCAATCTCTTCCGTGCGGCAATGGCAGCTTGCCGAGGCCCGTACAATCCTGTCGAAATACCGGGGCCCGGAAACACCCGTCGTTCTCGCGCGCAGCGTGGGGAGATCCGGCGAACGGATTACGATCACCAACCTGGCAAACTTCAATCCATCTCAGGCCGATATGCAGACGGTCGTCCTGGTCGGTTCGTCCACCACTCGTGCAATCGAGCTTTCGAACGGCAGGAAGCTGGTCTACACACCTCGAAGCTATGGCACCCTGGAGCGGTAGCGGTATGACGGGTGATGCGCATTGGTTGTGGGTGGTCGGGATAGGCGAAGACGGCTGGGAGGGATTGAACCCCGAAGCCAGGCGAGCGGTCGCGGGCGCTGAGGTGCTGTATGGAGGCGTGCGGCACCTGGGTCTGGTGCCGCTGGATGCTTCGGCGGCGAATCGTGTTCCCTGGCCTTCGCCGATGGCTCCAGCCCTGGAACGAATCCTGACGGAACACCGCCGAAAAACGAGAGTCGCTGTCCTCGCTAGTGGCGATCCAATGCTCTACGGCGTGGGTGTCACTCTCACTCGCGATCTTCCAGCAACGGAGTTTCGCATTCTTCCGCAGGTGTCCGCTTTCTCACTGGCTTGTGCGCGGCTTGGCTGGCCGATGGCGGAGACCACGTTGGTCACCGTTGTACGTCGGCCCATTGAGCAGGTGCTTCGCCATCTTTATCCGGGAGAGCGGATCATCGTTTTCTCTCAGGATGGCAACACGCCGGCCAGTCTGGCTCGGCTCCTGACGGAAGCGGGGTATGGATCGAGCGATTTCAAGGTATTCGAAAATTTGGGTGGCCCTTACGAGCGCTGGACCAGTGGGATTGCCGGAAATTGGCCGCCGGGCCCATCCGGTCCGCTGAATGTGATCGCGATCCGTTGTGCGCCCGACCCAGGCACTTTGCCGCTTTCTCCCGTGCCGGGGCTGCCGGATGCCGCCTTCGACACCGATGGGCAGCTGACGAAACGGGAAATCCGGGCCGTGACACTCTCGAGCCTCGCGCCCTTGCCGCATCAGACTCTTTGGGACGTGGGAGCGGGCACCGGCTCGATTGGGATTGAATGGATGCGTGCGCACCCGTCGTGTTCCTGTACCGCCTTTGAGAGCCGAGAGGACCGGGCGCTTCGAATTCAACGGAATGCTTTGCGATTCGGTGTGCCGGGAATGAAGGTGATTCAAGGCCAAGCGCCAGCGACTTTCGCCGGCCAGCCTCAGCCGAATGCAATCTTTATGGGCGGCGATGTTTGCAACGAGGAGCTGTTCCAGGCTTGTTGGGCGAATCTCAAGCCCGGAGGGCGGCTGGTTGCGAATGCAGTCACACTGCAAAGCGAAGCCAGTCTCATCGCGCGTCATAGCGTTTACGGAGGAGATCTGATGCGCATGACGGTGTCCCGAGCCGAACCGATTGGCGGTTCCTACGGATGGCGTCCCGCGATGCCTATCACTCAATGGAGGGTGATGAAGCCATGACCATCGAAAATCGCCAGGAGCCTCTTTCGATTGGGTTCGGCTGTTCCTCTCGGGCTTCCAGCGAGGACATTGTTCGACTCATCCACACTTTGCTTGCGTCCATTCCCGCCGGAACCACCATCGCGACGCTCGACCGGCGCGCTTCTATTGGGGAGACTGTAGCGACGGCCTTGGGTCTGCGGCTGGTGCTGTTGCCGGCCAGCGTACTGGCAAATGTCCGCGGAGTCACCGCACATTCTTCACTGGCGCTTGCAAAAGCGCAAACCGCCAATGTCGCGGAAGCTTCCGCGCTTGCCTCGCTCGGCCCCTCGGCGCGCCTGATCATTCCGCAGCGAAAAGGACGCTTCTGCACCTGTGCAGTTGCATCGCTTCCGCCTAGGGTGCGCCCATGACGGTTCACTTCATTGGCGCGGGACCGGGAGCCGCCGACCTGCTTACCCTGCGTGGCCGCGACTACATTCATAGTTCCCCGGTTTGTCTCTATGCCGGATCGCTCGTGCCCAGGGAAATCCTTGCTCATGCGCCGCCGGGCGCGCGCGTTGTCGATACTGCCGAAATGAACCTGGATGAAATCCTTGCGGAGATTACAGCCGCTCACGCCGCAGGCCTGGATGTCGCTCGCGTGCACTCCGGCGACCTTTCCATCTGGAGCACAATCGCGGAGCAGATTCGGCGGCTGAAGCTGCTCGGGATCCCTTACGACGTCACGCCGGGCGTGCCTGCGTTCGCCGCCGCCGCCGCTGCTCTCGGTCAGGAACTCACACTTCCGAACGTGGCGCAGACAGTGATTCTGACCCGCACTTCGACAAGATCGACCCCCATGCCTGCCGGAGAAGACCTGACCACATTAGGCCGGACTGGCGCGACGCTCCTCATTCATCTCTCGATCACGAATCTGGATCAGGTAACAGCTCAGTTGCTGCCCCTCTACGGGGAGTCTTGTCCTGTTGTCGTGGCCTACCGCGTGAGTTGGCCAGACGAACGAATCCTGCGCGGAACGCTGGCCACCATTCAGGACATGGTGAAAGCATCCGGCATCGACCGCAATGCTCTCATCCTGGTGGGAAAATCGTTGGGGGAATCGTCCTTTGGCGAGAGCTATCTTTATTCCATGCATAGGGATCGCAGCGACGACTCCGGACAATAGCTCATGAACTCCGAATCTGAAACCGTGAACCCAATGCGATTCGCTCAGAGACGAACCGTTGCTGATCCCGCGCGAGTCCTGATTCTGGGTGGGACAAGCGAGGCATTGCAGATTGCCGCGCATTTGGCCGCCAGATCGGATGTGATGGTGATCTCATCCCTCGCTGGGCGCGTGAATCAGCCGCGCCTGCCTGTGGGGAAGGTTCGCATCGGAGGTTTCGGGGGGGTAGATGGATTAGCTTCCTATCTGAAGCAGGAAAACATCGCGGTCGTGATTGATGCAACCCACCCCTTCGCCTCCCGTATAAGTCGAAACGCTGAGATTGCGTGCCAGAGCGCGGGCGTTCCCCTCATCCCGATGGAACGGCCACCGTGGCAGCCCGGAGAGCGTGATCGCTGGGTCACTGTGCCGGATCTCCAAGCCGCCGCTGCGTTGGTGAACAACCAGGCCAGCCGTGTGTTTCTTTCCATTGGGCGTCAGGAGCTGGGCGCATTCTCCGGGTGCTCCAGCGCATGGTTCCTGGTGCGCGCCATTGAAAGACCCGATGAGTTGCCGCCGAAATCCAAGCTAATTCTCAATCGCGGCCCTTTTCATCTCGAAGCGGAGATCCAGATGCTGCGGGAGGAATCCATCAACTTACTAGTCTCCAAAAACAGTGGCGGCAACGCGACCTATCCCAAAATACAGGCTGCGAGCGAACTCGGGATTCCGGTTGTAATGGTAGATCGCCCTGCAAAATACACGGTCCCCGCGGCAGCCACTCCTGCGGATGTTCTGCTTAAGCTTGAAGAGTTGCTTGGATATCCGATCTGAATTCCAGGGGAGTTTGCATTGATGAGAAAGCTGTATCTGATCGGCATAGGCGCCGGGAATCCGGAATACGTTACCGTGCAGGCAATCCAAGCGATGAACAAGGCCGACGTATTCTTTTTCATGGACAAGGGCGAGGCGAAGCACCAGCTTGTGGCCCTGAGAAAAGAAATATGTGAAAGATACATTGAGAACAGGTCGTATCGAATTGTAGAAACGCCGGACCCGGTTCGCGATGCAAGTATTTCGGACTACACAGCCCGCGTGGAGCGGTGGCATGAGCAACGCGCCCTGCTCTACGAACAACTGATCGGCGCAGAACTTGAAGAGACACAGTGCGGCGCTTTCCTGGTCTGGGGCGACCCATCTCTCTATGACAGCACGCTCAGAATGGTCGAAAGGATCGTGGCGCGCGGAAAGCTTTCTTTGGAAATTGAGGTGATCCCAGGCATCACGAGCATGCAGGCGCTGGCCGCGCGGCACAAAATTTCTCTGAATGGAATCGGAGAGTCGATCGCCATTACGACAGGCCGCCAGCTCACAAGCGGGCTGCACGGGTCCCCGACGAGTACTGTCGTGATGCTGGATGGTCAATGCTCCTTCAATCATGTACTGGACGAAGACCTGGAGATTTACTGGGGAGCTTACCTGGGCATGAGCGAAGAGATTCTTGTATCTGGAAGGCTTAGCGAAGTTGCGGCCCGGATTGAAGAAGTTCGCAATAATGCGAGAAACAAGAATGGCTGGATCATGGACACGTACCTTTTGTCCCAGCGAAAGACGCCTTCGCAAGACACACCGCCTGCAATAGACTTGGCCGCGCCATCACCGGCTGAGGCTGAGTGAGTGGCCGATGGGATCAATCCACGCCACCAGAGTGCGTTCCGGTAGTCAGGTCGACCGCGAAGGCCACTTCCGTGTCTGTGTACATGTCCCAACCAAAGCCGAATAGCTGGCCGTCCTGGATTTCCGTCACCCGCAGTCCCTCCCACGACAGCCGCTGTGTTTCCCATTCCATGCCGTTGGGTCCGAGCGCCCACAATTTATGAAAGCTGGCGAAGATCAGCAGGGAATGCTCAGGTACAGGATGGACCGAAACGACGGGCCGGTAGGGAACCTGGAGCCATTCCTCGGGGCGGTCGGCCTGAACCAGATACGCGTAGCCTCCTGCAATGGCGCAAAGTTGATCCGGGTTCGGGCAACTCCATACGCCGTGGGGCAGGGATTGCTCCTCAAACCCCAAGGCAAATGTGGCCAGGACGGGCGTCGCCTGTGGATGCGCGCGCAGCAGAACCAGCAGCGCCCCGATCTCTACCTCATCGACAGCTTGCGGATAGACATATTGACCGGCTGGCGCAATCAACGGTGGCCGGTCCAGGATTTGCACCTGCCAAGCGTGCGGAAAACTCTCATCGAAATGGGTCGTCCGTAGCGGCATCGTTCAGGCGCTTTGGCTTGCCTGCAGCGCCTGACCGAGGTCTGCCAGCAAATCGTCGATCGCTTCGCATCCTGCGCTCAGGCGGATGAAACCTTCGGAAACGTCGTCTCCTCCCCAGCGGGCTCGACGCTCGGCGGACGAGACGATGCCGCCAAAGCTGGAAGCCTCCACGAGGAGATGGGAAGCCTGCAGAAACCGCTCTGCCGCCGCGCGATCGGGCAGCTCAAACCCAACGACCGGCCCGAAAAAGCGCATTTGACGCGCCGCCAAAGCATGCGCCGGATGGGTTTTCAGCCCAGGGTAACGGACACCACGGACCCCCGGCTGGGTTTCCAGGAATTGGGCGATGGCCAGCGCATTCTGCGACTGTTTTTCCAGCCGCAGCGGCAGGGTCGCCAATGAGCGCAGCGCCAGCCACGCCTCCATGGGTCCTACGATGGAACCCGAGAGCTTGCGCCAGCCTGCGATCCTGGCATCGAGTGCAGGGTCTTTGACCGCAACATGGCCCAGCACCAGATCGCTGTGGCCGGTCAGCGATTTTGTATCGGAAGCGACGGAAATGTCCGCTCCGAGCGCCAGCGGCTGCTGGCCCAGCGCTGTCGGAGTGGTGTTGTCCACCGCGATCAAAGCGCCGTGACGATGCGCGGCTTCCGAGAGCAGGCGAATGTCGCAGACATCCATTCCCGGATTCGCCGGCGTTTCGACCCACAGCAATTTCGCGCCTTCCAGTACCTCTGCCTGCGCGTTGCTGGCGGTAGGCGCGAGCCGGGTTTGGATGTCGAAGCCGGCAAAAAACTCCTGCATGATTACGCGAGTGGTGTAGTAACTGTCAGACGGCAGCACGACTGTATCCCCGGGCCGCAGCAGGGAGGCGAAGACTGCCGTCACCGCCGCCATTCCCGAAGGAAAAATGCGCGCGGTGCCGCCTTCCAGCACGCCCAGCGCGTGCTCCAGTTCCTGCCAGGTGGGATTATTGAAGCGCGTATACGTGTACGGTGAGCTGGCTGGGTCACCGGGCGCGGAGAACGCGGAAGCGAACACCGGACCCTTGTGGATGGGCTCTCCGGGACGCAATTTTCCGGGAGGTTCCGGCAATCCCGCGCGCACGAGTCTGGTGGTTGGTTCCATGTCTTTCTTTTGAGAGTAGCAGACCAAAGGCGCATGTCCGGCAGTCCGCGCGCGCGTCCGCAAGTGCAGCCGCTATGATAAAGAGCGGGAGATAAAACATGCTCAAGCAGACCCTGTACACCGCCCACGTTTCCACGCTGGGTGCGCGCGCCGGACACGTGGAAAGTAGCGACGGCAATCTGAAGCTGCACCTTTCCGTTCCGCCTGGCATGGGTGGCCAGGGTGGAACGGGCACCAATCCAGAGCAGCTATTTGCCGCCGCATACGCGGCATGCTTCGGCGGAGCTGTGCAGTACGCGGCCAGTCAGAGAAAGTTGGAAACCGGCGAAGTGCAGGTGGTGGCCCAGGTTGGCGTCGGCCCCAGCGCGGACAAGGAAGGATTCGAGATCGCAGTCGAATTGGAAGTCACACTACCTGGGCTGGACCAGAAAGCCGCCGAGGAACTCGTCGCGGAAGCGCACCGGATTTGTCCCTACTCGAACGCCACCCGCGGCAATGTCGATGTGAAACTGACCGCGCACGGCGGCGTGTAGCTCCAGACGGGGCATATAGGCTTTGCGAACCGAACGATTGTTATCGTCCCGCTCTAGTGTCCTGTCTCTAAAGTACGCTTACAAAAGCGGGCGATGGAATCGAGGATCTGGTCGGCGGTTTTATGCCATACGAAAGGTTTCGGGGCTCGATTATGGTTGTTGATGAAAGTCGTGATTGCGTCCTTTAGTTC
>DAHVZT010000028.1 GCA_027323885.1 Acidobacteriaceae bacterium | reverse complement strand
GGCCTTGCCGGCCTGTATTGCTATTTCATGCTGCTATGCCACGATTGGATGGAAGAGCATGGGCTTGCAGTGTGGCTGGTTCCCTCGGAATTCATGGACGTGAATTACGGCGTCACCTTGCGCCGCTATCTCACCGAGCATGTAACGCTCCTGCATATTCATCGCTTCTGTCCCACGGACGCGCAGTTCACCGACGCGCTGGTGTCTTCCGCCGTAGTTGTGTTTCGTAAATCACCGCCGACATCCGACCATAGTGTCCGGTTTTCCTTTGCAGGGCAGATTGAATCTCCGCAGAGTGAAGCTCTTGTGACTCTCGATACGCTCCGCCGTTCGCGTAAATGGACGCAGTTCCCGGCTACGGCGACTGTGAATGAGATCGGAGAAATAGTCCTAGGTGACCTCTTTGAAATCAAGCGCGGTCTAGCTACCGGCTCTAACGAATTTTTTATTCTGGGAGAAAATGAGATTGAGCGGTGGCGGATTCCCCGCCCTGCACTAAAGCCGATTCTCCCTGGCCCGCGATATTTGACGGACGATATCGTGGATGCGCTGCCAAGCGGAACGCCGAATGTGTCGCCGCTCCTTTACCTGCTCGATTGCCATGAGCCGGAAGAGCAGATTCGGGCCAGATCGCCACGTTTCTACGAATACTTACAGAGGGGCCGCGAGCAAAAAATTCACCAGGCATATCTCGCCAGCCGGCGCGCGCCATGGTATTCGCAAGAAAGACGCGCTCCCGCACCCTTTCTATGCACGTATATGGGCCGTTCCCGAAACGGAAAGCACCCGTTTCGGTTTATATGGAACCGCTCACAGGCAACTGCGCACAATGTATATCTCATGCTCTATCCCAAAGGCTCGTTGCGCACTGTTTTGAAGCAATATCCTGAAGCTGAGGAGCGTGTTTTTGAAGCATTACAGCGCATCTCCCCGGCACAGTTTCTCTCCCAAGGCCGTGTCTATGGAGGAGGGCTGCACAAAGTTGAACCGAAAGAGCTTGCAAAAATACCCGCCCAGATTGTGCTTGAGGCCGTCGGTGTCGATTTTAATGTTCAACGACAGGATAGGCTTTTTTAGGCCCACCCTCTTGGCATGTCTCAGTCCGCCACAGCGAACGAGGGGGAATGGCGTTGTCCTTCCTCCCGCAGCACCACAATCCATCCGATCGGTGGCTACTTCGCCGCGTTCGGATTTACGACCGGCTGCTCCTCCGCCCGCCGTGCCTGCGCCACCATTTTTTTTAGAATTCCGGCCATGTCCGCTCCCCGCATCACGTCCACCGGCGCCAGCACACCCCGCGCATCGATGATGAAATACTGCGGCAGCGCACGGACTCCGAAGGTGTTCGCCATGACAGCGCCCTGGTCCCAGAACTGCGGCCAATTCATGTCATGCTGGGCGACAAAGTTCCGCCACTTGGACTGATCGGTGTCCAGACTGACGCTGAGCACGACAAGAGGCTGCCCCTGGAACATCCGTACGATCTGCTGGATGCGCGGCAGGTCCTGTACCGATGGGTCGTTCCAGGTCGCCCAGAAGTCGAGCAGCACCACGCGTCCCTGCAGGTTGTCGAGATTCAGAATATTGCCCTGCAGGGTGCGAATCGAAAAGGCCGGCGCCATCGTCTGGCGCACCAGTGCGATGTCTTGCAGATACCGGCGGGCGCGCGCCTTCATGATTGGGTCGGCTTGGCCGCTGGCCGCGTAGCGGGCAAAAGCATTCCTGGCTGCCGCGTCCTCTCCCATGCGGCCCAGAGCGAGTCCGTCCAGGAATAGCGCCTGCACAGCGCTTGGCTCGTATTGCAACGCCAGCTTGAATTGAGCATCGGCCTGCTGGAACAGAGCGCGCTTCCTGATCGAGGTCGCCTGCCGCAGCAGCGCGGAGCCTTCCATCATCGCCGCCGTGGCTTTGTCATCGGGCCGCGTGACGACCTGCTCCAGTTGCGCGGCGGATTCGGCGGCGTGTTTGTTGTCGCCTTCCTTTTGATACAAGCTGGCCAGATGGCTCAGGCAAACCACGCACCTGCCCCCGGCCAGTTTGTTGGCTTTTTTGTAGAGGTCGATGGCAGGGCCGATCTGGTGCGCATCTTCCGACTGCCCCGCCTTGTCGATGGCCTGCTGCTCATGGGCGGCCCGGAGCGCATCCTGCGCATTGGCCCGGAAACATGCCAGGTTCAGAGCAGACGCGGTCCACAGGGAAAACAAAGCGAGCTCAAGCGGGAATCTCCGGCGAAATCCCATGAAACTCCCTCACCGGCTGGAGCTTGAGGCAAAACAGCTGTTGTCGGGGGAGGTCGGAACAACAGCTGTCAGCCCTTCAGCCGGCTTTGCGATTGTTTTCCAGCGCCGCGTCCAGCATCTCGGCCAGCGTCTCGGTCCGGGACTTGATGCTGCGCGCCACGTTGCCAGCCAGCGCGTCGCGCTGCTGCCGCAGCGTCACCAGCTCGTCGGCGATGTTCAACGCCGCAAGGACCGCTACACGCAAGGAATCCACCGTGGTGCCATGCTGCGCGACAGCGCGCATCTTGGCGTCCACCAGCGCCGACAATTGCTGCAGATACGCTGGGTCTGGACCGCGCAAGTGATAGATCTGGTCGTAGATTTCCACCACCAGATTGCTTGGGACCGGTCCGGGCGCCGTTTCAGGCGGAGTCACGGGGGATCTGGGACGTTCGTGACCGCCCGCGGACTCTTCCAGCTTTTCTTCCGGTTGCATAATGTCCATGCCTGCTCCTCATACAAGGGTGCGGTTAGGATCGCATTCCGTGCTTACGCCGTCTCGATCGCATCCAGCGACGCCATCAGCCGCTCTACCCTGGTCCGGACGGTGGAGCGTTCGTGATGCAGATCGTTGAGTTCCCTGCGCAACGCCTCACTCTCGGCCCGTTGTGCTTCCAGTTGCCCGCGCAAATCCTCCACCTGTCTTTCCGCGGAGGCGCGCTGTTCCCTCTCTCCGTTCAGCAACTCGATTGCGCGAATTACACGCTGCTCTAAAGCGGCAAATGCGTCTACCGCCGTTTCCGATGCCTGTTCGTGCTCCATAGTGGTTGTCATAGGTATTTAGGATGCACCTTTTTTTCAAGGTGCTCTTCGCGCAGTATAGCGCGGACTTGGCTGTGCGTTTTTGCCTGCGACCGGTTCAGCGGACCTTATCGCGCCACGCGCCGCCTAACTGTTGCAAAGCCGCGGCAATGCGCTCCCACCAGCCCTGCACCTCATCATCGCGCAAAGTGCGCTCGTGGGATTGAAAGACCACCCGCAGCAGCAGAGAGAAATGACCGGTGTCCAGAGTTGCGGTCTTGCGAGCGGCTTTCTCATCGCGAAATATTTCCACCGGACCCACACTGCGAAGCTCCGCGATGTTCAGCGCTCGCAGCCTGTCCGCGATGGATTGCCATGCGATCGATTCAGGAAAAACGAAAGAGAAATCGCGCACCACGGCGGGAAAGCGGGACAGCTCCTGCGCAGCCGGTTCGCGAAGCGAATGGCGATAAAGCCTTTCCAGGTCGAACTCACCCAAGAAAATTTCCTGGCGCAGTTTTCTTCGCTGCGCCTCGTCCTGCGAAAGCTGACCGAAAAATCCGATTGTCTCGCCATCCACCACCAGGCGCGCCGAGCGGCCCGGCTGCAACCACACCGGCATCAACCCCGTTGCCGCGGGAAACGCGTCAAAGTAGAGCGACCGGGTTGCGAATCCGGAGAGCACTTCTTCGGCGATACCCTTCAGATCGTAAAAGGTGAACGGCCTGCCCTTGAAATGAGGATGGTCCGCGATGGCGAAGCCCGTAGCGCCGATCGCAAGCGAGGGCCGCTCCTGAACGCGATCCGTCGTGCCCGAAAAAACAGTTCCCATTTCAAACAGCCGCACATCGGCTGCCTCTCGATTCAAATTGTGGGCAAGCATGGCCAGCATTCCCGGCAGCAACGAAGGCCGCAGACAGCCGACCTCCTCGCTCAGCGGATTGCCGAGCGGCACATGAACATTCGGCTGATGGGAAAACTTCGCCGCGTCGGATGCCGAACAAAACGTACTGCCAACCGCCTCCGTGTAACCCCCGGCCAGCAGCTTGCGGCGGACCAGATTTTCTTTGCCCGCGCTCGGCAGTTCAACGACGCTGCCGGAAAAGCTGGGCAGCGTGTTGGCGAAATGGTTGTACCCATGCAGCCGGGCAACTTCTTCGATCAGGTCAATCTCGCGTTCCAGATCGAGCCGCCAGCTTGGCAGACTCACGCGGTAGTCGGCCGCGCTTGCCGTTTGGATGCGGCAGCCGAGCGCAGCCAGATAACGCTCCACCGTTTCAGCCTGCAGGGCCTTGCCTTCCGCGGTACGGCCAAGAATGCGCGCGACCTCTTGCAGAGAAAGCGGAATCGCCGGACGCTCTGCTGTGCGGGCGGCAATTTCCGGAACGACCACGTCCACCGGATCTCCGTGAAGCTCCCCGCCCGCCGCCAGAATCAGACCGCTGACCATCGCCGACGCCACAGGCGGGGCAGCGAAGTCCGCGCCGCGCTCAAAGCGGTGGGATGCGTCCGTATGCAGCTTGTGCCGCCGCGACGAGCGGCGCACCGATCCTGGATCGAACCACGCCGCCTCCACCAGAATGTTCTTGGTCCCAGGCGTGATCATGGTGTCCCACCCGCCCATAACACCCGCGAGCCCGAGCGCCTTTTTTTCGTCGGCGACCACAAGATCGTCCGCCACCAGAGTGCGTTCCGTGCCATCGAGCAGCTTGAGCCGCTCGCCTGGCCTGGCGCGCCGTACAACGATCGAGCCTTCCACCTTGTCCAGATCGAAGGCGTGCGTCGGATGTCCCATCGCCATGGTGACGTAGTTGGTGGCATCGACGGCGTTGCTGATGGCCTTCTGTTCGAGCTGCGCAAAGCGCTCGGCCACCTGCCCGCTGGAAGGCGCAATCGTTACATTTCGAAGCACGCGTGCGGTAAAGCGCCCGCACAAGTCCGGCGCCTCAATCCGTACCGGAAAGGGCTGCTTCACAGGTTGGCTCCCAGGCAGCGGCGCCGCAAGCGGCAGCAGCGGAATGTCGTAAATCGCGGCCGCTTCCCGCGCGATGCCGTAATGGTTCATCGCATCCACCCGGTTGGTCGTGATGTCCATCTCAAACAGCGAGCCGTTGCGTGGCCCGAGATCGAAAACGCCTTCCACCGCAATCCCCCGTAGCGTCAGGTCATCGGCAAGCTGACGGTCGGAGACCTGAAGTCCAGGCAGATAGGCGCGCAGCCAGGAAGAAAGAATCTTCATGCGAACTGCTCCAGAAAGCGGACATCGCCGGAGTAGAGCAGGCCAATGTCACTGATGCCGTACTTCATCATCGCAATGCGATCCACGCCCATGCCGAAGGCGAAGCCGGAAATCTTCCTGGGATCGTAGCCCGGCTGCTTGGCGCGTACCGAGTCATAGACCGCCGGATCGACCATGCCACAGCCCAGCAGTTCAATCCAGCCGGAGTGCTTGCATTTGCGGCATCCTTTACCGCCGCAGAAGATGCAGCTGATCTGCACGTCCGCGCTTGGCTCCGTGAACGGAAAAAAGGAGGGAAAGAATCGCGTTTTGACCTGGGAGCCGAACAGTTCCTTCATCGCGTGATCGAGCGTGCCTTTCAAATCGCTGAAGGTGATGTTTTCATCGACGCAAAGACCCTCCACCTGATGAAAAATCGGGGAATGCGTGGCGTCGGCGGCATCGTTGCGATGCACCTTACCGGGAATCACAATGCGGACCGGCGGCGGCTGGTTTTCCATGGTGCGGATCTGCACCGGCGAAGTGTGGGTGCGCATCAGCAGCCGGTCGCGCAGCGGCTTGTGCTCCTGGCGGGCAACAATCAGCGTGTCCTGTGTGTCGCGGGCCGGGTGGTTCGGCGGAAAATTCAGCGCCTCGAAATTGTAATAATCCGTCTCCACCTCCGGTCCCACGCCTACGGAGTAGCCCATCCGCTGGAAAATGCCGACGATCTCCTGCATGGTGCGGATCAGCGGATGCTCCGCGCCGAGCGCCGGACGAATGCCGGGCAGCGTGATGTCGAGGGCCTCGGCTACCGATTCACGGTTCCTGCCGTCGAGACGCTCGGCGCTGAGCACTCCCTCGATCTGTTGCTTGAGCTGGTTGAATCGAATCCCCAATTCCTTGCGCGCTTCCGGCGGTGCGTTCTTCAGCCAGGCGTCGCCGATCCTCTTCAATCGCCCTTGCTTACGCCCCAGCCAATGCAGGCGAAATGCCTCCACCCTGTCGGGCGTGTCCAGCTCAGTTGCATCTCGATGCACCTCGGAAGCGAGTTCTCCAAATGCAGCTTCCAGATCATCGGCCGTGTAGCTTCTCAATTCGGGTATTGTCATCAATTTATCGAGACCGCGGGGAGGGACAGGAATTGGTGTTTCGGGTGCTTTATTTGAAAGGGCGATTCTAGGCCGGAACGCTGATGAATTCCACTTCGGTCGTCGGCGGAGGGACAGGTTCGCCATCCAGACGCATACCTTCGATGTGAAATTCGATTGCTTCCTGCATTGACTTCTCTGTCTCAGCCTTTGTCTTTCCTGCCGCTATGCAGCCGGGCAGGTCCGGAACATAGGCGCTCCAACCTTCCCCGGAATGTTCGAACAGCACCACATACTTCATCGCAGCTCCGCTTGCTTCAAGGGTCCCGGACCTTCACCGCACCCGAACGGCCCGCCTGTAGTGTACAACGCGAAACCTCGAACCTCGCCGTGGCATGGCTGATCTATCGGCCCGTCCACGCGGCAAGAAAACGATCCACCCTCTCGCGCACGCTGGCCACGTGAGCGGGCAGCAGCAACTGACTCCCACCCTCGATCAACGGAATCAACTTGTCGAACTCCGGCCCGGAATGGGTGCCGGTCAGCGCAATGCGCACCGGGTGGAACAGGTCCTTCCCCTTGGCTCCGCTCGCGGCCTTCACTGCATTCATTGCGGACTTGAAGGCATCCGCAGTCACTGGCGCAGGCAGCGCGGCGATCTGCGCGGCAAACTCCTGGAGCACCTTGCGGGCAATTTCGCTCGACAATAGGTCGCGATTTTCCTCGCTCGAAATCGCCGCCGCTGGATCGAAGTCAAAAATGAATCGTGCTTTCTCCGGCAGTTGATCGAGCTGATCGACCGAAGGTACCAACAGCGCGAGCAATCGCTCAAACCAACTGTTCATCTCGTCTGAAAGTTCACCTTCCGGCATCCAACCCCTCGCCATGAAATACGGAAGCGCAAGCGCCGCCACGCGCTTCGGATCGACCATCTTGAGATAGTGCCGGTTCAGCCAGTGCAGCTTGTTGAAGTCGAAGATCGCCGGCGACGGTGTGACCCGCTCCAGGGTGAACTCTTTCGCGAGCTCCTCCATCGTGAAGGTCTCGCGCGTGCCGCCCTCCGCACCCCACCCCAGCAGCGCCAGATAGTTGGTCAGCGCTTCCGGAAGAATGCCCATTTCCCGGAAGCTCGAAATGGAGGTCGCGCCGTGACGCTTGGACAGCCGAGTTTTGTCCGGACCCAGAATCGTGGAGAGATGCGCGAACTGCGGCACATCCCAGCCGAACGCGCGATAAATCGCCACCTGTTTCGGCGTGTTCGACAGGTGGTCGTCCCCGCGAATGACGTGGGTGATCTTCATCAGCGCGTCGTCGATGGTGACGACGTAGTTGTAGACCGGCATGCCGGAGGAGCGGACCAGAATCGGGTCGGACACCGCTTCGGCGGCAAACTCCACCTCACCGCGAACGATGTCGTGGAAGCGGATTGGCTCGGCCCCGATCTTCAGCCGGACCGCGAACGGCTCGCCAGCGGCCGCTCGCGCCTCAGCTTCCCCCGGAGCAAGCTTCCGGCAGCGTCCGGAGTAAATCTGCGGCTGATGGGCGGCAATGGCCTGCTCGCGCTCCGCATCCAGTTGCTCCGTGGTGCAGAAACAACGGTAGGCCGACCCCTGCGCTAAGAGCCGCTCGGTGTGCTCGCGGTAAATTCCAAGCCGCTGGGACTGGCGATACGGGCCATGCGGTCCCTCGCTTTTTTCCAACTGGCTCGCGTCACTCGTGGTGGCGAGTTGACCCCGAGGGCCTTCGTCCCAATCCATGCCCAGCCAGCGCAGGTCCTCGAACAGTTGCGCCTCAAAGCGTTCCTCGCTGCGTTCGACGTCCGTGTCCTCGATACGCAAAATAAAGTCGCCGCCAAACCGTCGCGCAAACAGCCAGTTGTACAGCGCCGTGCGGGCATTGCCAACATGCAGTTGGCCGGTCGGCGACGGAGCAAAACGGACACGAATTTTGGGCGCACTCATGATTCAAACGCACTCATTCTTATTGAATTCACTCATTAGAAAGATGCTAGCAGGAGCAGGCCGCGCCGTTGCTTCAGTGCTCCCAGCCGCCCGGAAGCAGCGGTCGTTCCAACCCCAGTTCGCACAGAAGGATGCGCGGCTTGCCCGGTTCCACCCGGCGGATCTCGCCAATGCACGCAATGGGGACCCCCGCGATTCGCCGGGGAATCTTCCTTCGTGGTGAAGCGGTAAAGAGCAGTTCGTAGTCTTCGCCCCCGTGGAGAGCCAGACGCTGCGCTTCGGACGCGGGAAGGTCCGCGGCGAGCGGGTGCAGCGGAAGCGCGGCCCATTCGACGACCGCTGCCACACCGGATTCCTCGCATAGATGGTCGAGATCGGTCGAAAGTCCGTCGCTGATGTCGATCGCAGCCGTGGCGCGGCGGTTTTTCAAGAGCCACGTACCGGCTCCCAGTCGCGGCTCGGGAAACAGGTGCGGATGAGGATTCGAGCTACCATTCACGCCTTTCGTACAGTCGCGAAACAGCCGCGGATGCGCTGCCAGTTGGGCCAGCTCGGCCGCCGCGCCTCCAAGCTGGCCGGTGACGTAGATTCGGTCCCCTGGCCGCGCTCCCGAACGCCGGATGGCCCGGTCCTTTGGCGCAGACCCGATCACAACGATGTCGGCGAGCGCCAGCCCCGTACCACTGCCGGGCGCGGTGGGTCGCGGCGAACGCGCCGTATCGCCCCCCGCCAGCGGCACATCAAATTTCTGTCCCAGCGCAAGGAATCCTGCCAGAAACCGCTCCCGCCAGGACGGCCGGCCAGCCTCGGATCGCGTCAGTTCCATTGGAAGGGCCAGCGACAGGAACGCCGCCAGCGGATTTCCGCCCATCGCCGCAATATCGCTCAGACCTCGCGCCAGACAGCGATGGCCGGCGGATTCCGGCGTGTGCCACTGGCGACGAAAATGCACGGTCTCCAGCGAGAAATCCGTTGTCACCAGAACCTGGTGCCCCGCGGGCGGCTGCAAAATCGCGCAATCGTCCCCGATACCGAGCCGCAGAGCACGCCCTTTCAAGGCCATTCCCGGCAAAACTTCAGCCCGGTTCCGCAACCCGGCGATCCAGGCCCGCTCGCCAATCCCTGCCTCCGGATGCCGGGAATGTCTGCTCATGGGCAATAAATATACTCGACACACCATAAATTCACGCTGAGTGCCGCTTTAATAGGCAATTCCAAAAGTACCCCCGTAGCTTGTGGTGTCTTCGTAAAATCTCTACTAATTGTATTTTGCTTGCGTAGGGGTATTCGCTCTGATACTCTTCCTTATGCGGCTAAGAGGCTGCATGGACACACAAAAGCCCACCGGGCATGGTGGGCTAGTGACGTTCTTAAATTTGAGCGCTTGGCGCGCTGGCGTCTGAATGATCCCAGCCTAGTTTGAATCCCCTCAAAAGTCAAGCGAGAAGTTGACGGGATATCCCTGCGCTAAAAACAGGGAAAGGAAGGCTCACAATGGCATGGGATCATAAATACACGCTCCTCTGCGACGATGTTAGACGCGAGGACAACGGCAAGTTAATCGTACTCGGTCTGTATTTCGGGATTATTACGGTGCAGCAATTCCCCGCAATCCTTCCCTCACTTACGGT
>DAHVZT010000140.1 GCA_027323885.1 Acidobacteriaceae bacterium | reverse complement strand
CGTACAGAATGCCAGGGCCCAGGTGGGCGGAGAGCAGGTAATTGTCCGGCCGGTCGATCGTGAGGTAATCGAACCGCTTGCCTGGAGGACCGGGCAGGTCGAGGACAGCAATCTTTTTCAGGATCGTGGGTGTCTGCCCGGTCTCCGCTGGCGAGTGGCCCAGCGCCGAGACCGCAAAGGCACATCCAGCCAGAGTTATTCGCGTCAGTCGAAGCGCATCTGCCCAATGAGATCGGTCCATGTTATTTCCTCGCGTGTTTTGCCCGTCGTATCCATATTCGCAGATGGCGGGCCAGGGAGCCGTTTCTCAAGTCTGATTGGTGCAGCAAATGAGCGGCCAATTCCTCAAAACACGCCCGCCGGGACATCGCACATTTCGCTATGTGTTTGAGGGTCGATCTGGGATAATAGGGTTGCTCTGGTGTCTCCGGCATTTGGCCGAGGCCGGTAAAACAATCGGCTTCCGATCGAATGTTCAAGCGCCCCATGAAGATTGTTACGAGTATTTTTTCACCGACCAAGAACCGTCGGCTGAATGAGCTGGTCGGCCTGCTTCTGCTGGTCGTTGGCGTCCTCCTGCTCCTTTCCCTGGTTTCCTACACACCGCTCGATCCTTCTTTGGACACGGCCGGCGGCTATTTGTCGGGCCGTCCGGCACACAACTGGGCCGGCATTCTGGGCGCGGGTATAAGCGACCTCTTGCTTCAGGCGGAGGGCATCTCAGCGTTTCTTTTGCCGCTGCTGGTGTTTGCCCTTGGCTGGACATGGCTGCGCTCGAGGCCGGCCGGCTCCCCAATTTCAAAGCTGACGGGCGCGTTTTTGTGCCTGCTGTTTGCGCCAGCGCTGGTCGGTCTTTTGCCAGGCCACCTGCACTGGGCCCATGTTATTCCCATCGAAGGACTGACCGGCAGGCTGCTCTCGCAGGAGATGGTCCATTATCTGAATTATCCGGGAGCATGCGTCCTTTCAATGGCTTTGGTGGCGGCCGCGCTCTACCTCACGACAACGTTCAGCGTCAGCAGCCTGCGTGAGTGGACCCAGATCCGATTTGCCTTTGTCGCAGCCTGGCGGGACCGCTGGCGCAACTGGCGCTCCGAGCGCGCCGAACGCAAAGCGGCGCGGCGTACAGCGCGGGCCCTGGCAAAAGAACAGGCGGCGATGGCCAGCCACGCGGAACGCGATTCTGACCTGCTGGCCGGAACAGCCGTGGCGCCCGAAGTGACCGCGCGCAGGAATGTTGTGCCGACGCTGGTTCGCAAACGCGCAGATTTCTGGGAAGAACCGGTTCCCGCTCCGCCGCCGGTACGTGAGTTTCATCGCGATATTCCGGACGAAGGTATCGCCGTAAGACGTGTCCAGACCGGCATCGAGCGTGAGAGCGCCATGATGGACGAGGAGATCAGCGGCGGGACCGTCGATGAGATGGAAATCAGCCAGCCGATTCCGCGTCCCACTCCAACGTTGCAGGCCATGCAGCCTGCTCCGGTTGGGGAGCCCGCATCCGCCAGAGAACTGCATGTGCAGATCGGCACCCGCGCCGACGCGAAGGCCAAACCGGTGACTGTCACCGCCAAGTCAGTCGAGGGCTTTCGTTTGCCGCCCAGCACGCTGCTCCATCGCAGCGAGGAAAAGCAGGTAATTCGGGAAGATGAGCTGCGAGAAGAAGCACGCGTTCTGGTGGAGAAGTATGCGGAATTCGATGTGAACGGCCAGGTGGTGCAGATCAATCCTGGACCCGTCGTCACCACTTTTGAGTTCCGGCCCGATGCGGGCGTAAAGTACAGCCGCGTCGTAGGACTGCAGGACGATTTATGTCTTGCGATGCGTGCGGAGAGCATCCTGATTGAACGCATGTCCGGGAAAAGCACGGTGGGCCTGCAGGTGCCAAACGCCGAGCGCGAGACTATCTGGCTGCGCGAAATCATCGAAGCCGACACGTTCATTGGCAGCAAATCCAAACTTACGCTGGCCATGGGCAAAGATATCAACGGCCGCATCGTTCACGCCGATCTGGCCACCATGCCGCATGTGCTGATTGCCGGGTCGACCGGCAGCGGCAAATCCGTCGCGATCAACGCGATGATTATGTCCGTCCTGTTTAAAGCCACGCCTGAGCAGGTTCGTCTGATTCTGGTCGATCCGAAGCGGGTGGAACTGGGTATGTATGAAGGCGTCCCGCATTTGTTTACGCCGATCATCACCGAACCCAAGCTGGCCGCCAACGCTTTGCGCAACGCGGTCCGCGAGATGGAGCGCCGGTTGAAGCTGCTGGCCTCCCGGAGTGTGCGCAACCTGGAGCAGTACAACCGGCTGTTCGAGACTACGCCCAGCCTGTTTGAGGAAGCGACCATAGAAGACGAAAAGCCGCTGCCGCAGATCGTCATTATCATCGATGAATTGGCTGATTTGATGATGCTTGACCGCGCCAATGTGGAGGAGTCCATCACACGTCTGGCGCAAATGGCGCGCGCTGTCGGCATTCACCTTGTGCTGGCCACGCAGAGGCCCTCGGTGGACGTGATCACCGGCCTGATCAAAGCCAACGTGCCAACCCGCATGTCGTTCCGCCTGGCGACCAAGGTGGACTCCCGCACCATTCTCGATTCGAACGGAGCGGAGTCCCTGCTGGGACGCGGCGACATGCTGTTCCTGGCGCCGGGAACCTCCCGTCTGCAGCGCGTCCACGCTCCCTTTGTCACAGAGAAGGAAATTTCGGCGGTAGTGGACTTCTGGAAATCTCAGGGGGCGGCGCAGTATGCGGAGGGCTTCCTGGAATCTCCGCATGACGAGAAAGCCAAAGATGGCGCGGACGGAGCGGAGGATGGCGAGGGCGACGACGAACTGTTGGAGGATGCGATCCGGCTGGTTCTGGAGTTTGGCAAAGCTTCCACGTCCCTGCTGCAGCGCCGCATGCGGATCGGCTACGGTCGCGCCGCCCACCTCATCGATATGATGGAGCGCGATGGCATTGTGGGACCTGCCGACGGTTCACGGCCGCGGGAAATCCTGAAGCCCGCAAACTGGTTGCAGGAAGTCGAGCAATCCATGCGTTAGGGATTGGAAGGCGATCGAAGATTCCAGGATTGCAAGAAGCGGAGCGTGGCCACAGGAAGCGGGCCTTCGCGCGCGCATGTTCGATTTGCTGAGATTCGCGAGTGAGGAGCTTGAACACTCCGCGCAGGCGCGATAAGCCGCCAAGCTAAAGGGGCAGGCCCGAAGGCCTGCCCCTTTTGAACGATTCGAAATCCGTCGAGTTATTGGGACGCTTTGTGAAAGTACTTGGCCACAGTGGAGACAAACGGCCGTGCCGAAGGCGGAGTTACTTTCTTACCACTCAGAATGGTTGAGAACGGGATGTCCGACCCGTAGAAAGTACGGGTGTCCGCCGTGTTCTGGTTCACCACAGTACCACTAAGGTCCACTCCTGCAAACAATCCTTGCGCACGTGAGTAGGTCAGCAGTTCCGATTTCAACGTCAGATTGGTCGCCGCACTCGCGTCGCGTCCCACGGGACCCGCAGCCGCGGATGCATTGCCGCCAATCTTGAATTTATTCTTGAGCAGATCCTGCATGCCTTTCTCGTTCATTGCAACCAGCACGAGATCGGTAGACTGACCGCCGATCTGGAAACCAAAGCTGCCTCCCTTGAGCTGAATGAATGCCGGAGCGCTCCAGCCGTGAGGAGTCCTGCAGGTCACCACGCCTTGGCCATATTCTCCGCCCACCATGAAAGCGGCTTTCTTAAAGCCGGGAACCACCGCAACGCAGGTTGCTCGAGAAAGAATGCTGTCAGGAATGGCCTTATCCGGCGTCGCCATGATTTCCTTCACGACTTGCGTCGCACTGTTGAGGCGGTCCTCTATCTTAGCTTTGTCCGTAGCAGCAAAGCCCTGAGTGACCAGTAGGGAAACGGCACACGCACCGAAAATAAATTTCTTCATGTATATCAAACCTTTCTGCTCGCCTTTGTAAGGTATGAGCGCGGAAATAGGCCCAACGTTCACGCCATACTGCCGTCGCTACGTTTTCAAGCTTATAGGATGCGGGAGGTAACCGTCAGGTTTGATTGAAAAGAGGAGGCAAAGAAAAAAGTGGGTTGCAATCAGCGGTTTCCCGCCGTTTGCAACCCTGATCTCCCAAATCCATGATCGGTGATTTGATTAAAACGTCTTTCTCGCTTTCCTCCAAGAGGACCTAGGTGCCATAACTTAAGTAACCGAAAGGTACTCTCAGCGCGCACTCGAAAGCTAAAATGACGAAAGTCAAATTCCGCGGCCGCCGGGCGGCAGTGCAGAGAAAGTAGAGAAAAGTAGCTGCAGGCTACGACTCAGGTCCTGCTTTGGACAGGGTCCGCATGGAGAGAGCGGTACGATTTTTCACGCCGACTTTGGCCATCAGGCTGGCAACATAGGCCTTCACCGTTCGTTCTTCTATGTCCAGACTACTGGCGATCTCGCGGTTCGACCTGCCATCAAGCAGCAGACTCAGCACTTGCTGCTCGCGTTTGGTAAAGGTTGGGGTGACGATGGGCGAGGTAACGTCTCCGCCACGCAGCAATCGCTCGATGAGCATCGACTGGACCTTACGCGTGGCCCAGATGCAGCCGGAAGCAACGACACGGACCGCTTTCTCGAACTCCGCAGCGCTCGCGGAATCGTGGAGAAAACCTTTGACACCCAGCGCGAGGACGCTTAGAACCGCTTCATCCCCGGCTGCGGGAGACATGACCAAAATCTGCAGATCTGGCCGCGCCAGACGCATGGATTTGACCATCGTGGCGGTAACGTCTCCGATCTGGGCACCCAGTATCGCGACCCGGATGGAAGGATCGAACCACAAATTCCCGAGCTGAGAGCGGGGAGCTTCTTCAATGAGGATTTCGATCCCGGAGTTGCTGTCGAACAGTGCGCGCAAACCCTCCGCCCGCATGGGATCCAGCAGCAACGCGCATACGCGAATCACGCTGCCCGGAAACTGCGCTACCGGCTCGCCGAATGCAGCTTCGGACGATTTTTGAGCTGAGGGAGAAGATCGTAGGGCGGGTATGTCAGGTCGAGGCAAGGCAGCGACTCCTTTTCTCTTCTTAATTGTTTGGATCCGCCGCACTCCGTCTCAACAAAAATCCAGCGTTATTCCCGAAACGGCGAAGCATCAAGCGTTTCGTTACAGTTTGGGCAGCACAATGCCCTGTTGGTTCTGATATTTCCCCTTGCGGTCGGCGTAGCTGATTTCGCACACCTCATCGGACTCAAAGAACAGAATCTGGCACAGGCCTTCATTCGCGTAGATGCGAGCCGGGAGAGGCGTGGTGTTGGAAATTTCCAGCGTCACAAAGCCTTCCCATTGCGGCTCAAAAGGCGTGACATTCACAATGATTCCGCAGCGCGCATACGTCGATTTACCCACGCAAATGGTCAGCACATTCCGAGGAATCCGGAAATATTCCACCGACCGCGCCAAAGCAAAGGAGTTCGGCGGAATCACGACCGACTCGGCGTGCATGGTGACGAACGAGCGCTCATCGAAGTTCTTGGGATCGATGACGGTGGTGTTTACATTGGTGAAAATTTTGAACTCATCGGAGACTCGCAGATCGTATCCATAGGAAGAAAGCCCATAGGAGATAACGCCCTCGCGCACCTGTTTTTCGCTGAAAGGCTCAATCATTTTATGTTGCAGGGCCGTCTGGCGTATCCAGCGGTCGCTTTTAATGGACATCCTGAAATCCTCAATTGAGATTTGCCGCAACGCGAGGCGAACCGGGACATAGCCAACAGCGCGTGTGCTTTAGGCCGAGTGTACGAGAGTAGGGGTACGTTGACAATCATCAAAAGCAGTCCCTAGCATGGCTACAGCGAGCAGTTCCACGGATTTTCAGGACTGACGGAGAGTTCCCTTGATCAAACAGGACGTTGTGCATAAGGTAGCGGACCGCACCGGGCTTCCTCGAGTCAAGGCTGAGGATGCGGTGGATACGGTATTTGAAAGCATGAAGAATGCGCTGGCTGCGGGAGACCGCATTGAGTTGCGCGGCTTTGGAGTCTTCAGCGTTCGACCGCGGAAAACCGGAATTGGCCGCAATCCACGCACCGGAGCGGAAGTCCCGATTTCGCCAGGCCGCGCAGTCCGCTTCAAGCCGGGCAAAGAGCTCCATTTGCTCGATTAGCCAAAGGCCGCTTGCGTCCATTTGCCGGCTTCCATGGGCCGGAGCATTTTCGCCTCTACAATGAAGGCGTGTCCTGCGTAATGGTTCGCTTAGCGGCGAAGTGGAATTCATTCGAACGTGAGCAGGAGTTTCCGCGCCGGCTTTTTGGAGGCGCTCCATGAAACTCTTCCTGCGTCTGCTGGCCTATGTGCGTCCGTACGCGTTGCAGGCGCTCGCTTCCGTTTTGCTCATGGCGTTCGTCGGGCTGCTGGATGCGTTTCGCGTTCTGCTGATCAAGCCTATCTTCGACGCGGTCCTCAAGCCATCCGACACCACGCACCATCTCCGGCTCATCAACTTCAGCTTCCAGAACTTTCACGTTCAGTTCAATCTGGAGCAGGTAGTTCCGGGCCATTTTCACAACGCCTGGACCATGGTTGCGTTCGCGCTGGTGGTTTCCACCGTCATCAAAAGTTTTTGCGATTATCTGGGCACCTATCTGTCGAATTTTGCCGGGTACGGAATGATCACCGACCTGCGAAACGATTTGTACGAAAGTATTCTGCGGCGATCAGTCTCGTTTTTTCAGAAACACTCGACGGGCACCATTCTGTCGACCCTGATTAACGATGTGGAGCGGGTGCAGTTCGCCATGTCTTCGGTAATGTCGGACTTTCTGCAGCAGTTTTTCACGCTCCTGTTTCTCATCGTTGTTGTCATCCTGTACGGCGGCAAGCTGGCGTGGGTATTGCTGCTGTTCGTTCCCGTGGTCGCTTCCTCGGCGCGGCGCATAGGTCGCAACGTGCGCACAACCACGCGTTCCGGTCAGGACAAGCTGGCGGAAATCCAAAACATCCTGCATGAGACGGTGACCGGCAACCGGATCGTAAAGGCGTTCAGCATGGAGCGGTGGGAGATGAAGCGGTTCCGCGATGCAGCCCGCAGGCTGTTTCGCGCCAACCTGCGGTCTGTGCGTGCACAGGCGATCAGTTCCCCTCTGATGGACGCGATTGGAGCCACCGCCATCGCGCTGCTGCTGCTGGTGGGCCGCGGCCAGATACAGCGCGGAGCATTGACGGAAGGCGCTTTCATTGCCTTCATCATCGCGGTCTTCAAGCTTTACGATCCCGTGCGGAAATTTGCGCTCTTCTACAACAGCTTCCAGCAGGCAGCCGGCGCGTCTTCCTCGATTTTTGAATTCATGGATGCGCAAGATGATGTCCAGGAGAAGCCTCATGCGATCGAGTTGAAGACTTTCCAGCATGCCTTCTGCTTCCGTCATGTGAATTTTTCCTACGCGGGTGACGACGGACCCAAGCAGGTTCTGCACGACATCAATCTGGAAGTGAAACGCGGAGAGGTCATCGCATTGGTTGGCCCCAGCGGAGCGGGGAAAACTACGTTGGTCAATCTGATTCCGCGTTTTTTCGACGTGTCCACTGGACAGATCACAATTGACGGACACGACCTGCGCGATGTAAGCCTGAATTCGCTGCGCAGCCAGATTGCCAAAGTGACCCAGGACACTATCCTGTTCAACGACACGGTGCGAAACAACATTGCGTATGGGCAGCCCGACGTACCGAAGCAGCGAATTATCGAAGCGGCGAAAGCCGCCCTGGCCCATGATTTTATTCTGCAGATGCCCGATGGCTACGACACCGTGATTGGCGAGAAAGGCTTTCGCCTGTCGGGCGGCGAGCGTCAGCGCCTGGCGATTTCCCGGGCACTGCTGAAGAATGCGCCGATTCTGGTTTTGGACGAGGCCACGTCCGCGCTCGATGCGCAAAGCGAGTCTCTGGTGCAAGCTGCTCTCGCCAATCTGATGCAGGGCCGCACTGTCTTCGTGATTGCCCACCGTCTTTCCACCGTCCGCCGTGCGACACGGATCGCGGTACTGGAGGAGGGGCGCATCACCGCAATCGGCACCTATGAACAACTGCTGCGGAATTCCGCCAGTTTCCAGAGGCTGCATCAGTTGCAATTCTTCGACATCTCGGAAGCGGCAGTATCGGCCAGGAACCGGGAATGAACTCCAGCACCGGATTCGTTCTGGCGAATGTCCGCAGCTCAAGGGCGAGAATTCTTGCGAGGAGGTCCGTTCCGGATGCGCAGCGGTTGACCGCATGGGCAAGAGAGCGGTCGGGTAAACTCGAACTATGGCCAACAGCACCGCAGCGGCTCACTGTGAACTACGTGGGAGAGAACCGGTCCGCTGCTATGCGTGGAAGCAAATGCTGCTGAGGGGCAGCATCCGACATCCATGAATCCGAAAGCGCCGAGTTCCCCATCTCGTGGTCTGTCGCCGTCGCCCGCACCCGTCCGGTCGATGACGGGATTTGCGCGCATATCTAAAAGTATGCCGGACAATACGAGGCTCGCCCTGACTCTGAAGAGCGTCAATCACCGCTATCTCGATCTGCAATTTCACCTGCCAAACGGCATGGATGCGCTGGAGGTGCAATGGCGAGGCGTTCTCAAGAAGAGCTTGCTCCGCGGCCATGTTGAGGTTCGCCTTTCCGTCTCGCGTCCGAATGATGAAGCCAATCCGCAGTGGAACTCCGCAGCAATCGGGGCTTACATCGCGGCATTTCGTGCAGCGGCTTTGGAGCACGGGCTGAAGGGTGAGCCGGACCTGAACGTCGCGTTTCGCTTGCCCGGAACATGGACCGCGGAAAGCAGCGGAACGGCGAACGATCCCGCTACAGCGCTGGAAAACGAGGCGGCGGAGTGTTTAATCCCCGCGATTGAAGCGCTGAATGCCATGCGCGAGCAGGAAGGCGCAGCACTCGTCCAGGAATTGCGCCAGACCCTGCTTCGGTTGCAGAACCATGTGGACGAGCTGGCCGGATTGCGGGCAGGCATGCAGCAGGCCCACATGGAGCGGCTGGAACAGAAGATGCGCGAACTGCTGGCCGACTTGCCCGCCGGGATGGGATCGCTCGATGGATCAAGAATTCTGCAGGAGGCGGCATTGCTGGCTGAGCGCAGCGATGTGGAAGAGGAAATGGCGAGAATGCGGGCCCATATCGCGCATTTCGAGGGTGTGCTGCGCGAGGGCGGCGAGGTTGGCAAGAGACTGGATTTTCTTCTCCAGGAGATGGCACGAGAGGCAAATACCACACTTTCCAAAACGAGCGGAATCGCCAGCCGAAGCCTCCGTATCACCGAGTTGGGACTCGCCATGAAAGCGGAAATCGAGAAGGCCCGCGAGCAGGTCCAGAACATCGAGTAGTCTTAGCTGAACACATCTCTGCACCACCGGGGGCATCCTGCACGTGGCGGGACTATTATTTATTCTTTCCGCGCCGTCGGGTTCGGGCAAATCCACTTTGGTCAGCCAGCTTCGCTCCATGGCGCCGGACCTGGACTTCTCCGTCTCGTGGACGACGCGCGCGCCGCGAGGTTCTGAGGAGCAGGGACGCGAATATCACTTCACCTCGCGTGATGAATTCCAGCGGATGGTCGAGAAGAACGAGTTCCTGGAGCACGCGGAAGTATTCGGAAATTTTTATGGAACAGCCCGCACCGGCTTGGCCGAAGCTGCGGCGCGCGGGCGCGATCTGCTGCTGGACATCGATGTGCAAGGGGCCGCCCAGGTTCGCCAACGCGTACCTGACGCCATCACAATTTTCATCCTTCCGCCGAATCCGGAGGTGCTGGCCATGCGTTTGAAAAACCGCAGCCGGGCCGAAGGTGGAGTTTCCGAGGAGGTGGTCCGTAAGCGCCTTGCGACCGCCCGCCAGGAAATTGAGAATTATCACGAATACCGCTATGTGCTCATCAATGACATTCTGGAACGGGCGGTCGAGGAACTGACGGCAATCGTGATCTCGGAGCGCCACAAGGACAACCCTGCGGCGGCAATGGATCCGGAGATCCAGCGTTCCCGCAAACTGGCGGAGAGCTGCCTTTTGAAAAATTCTGCAAACAGGCTGCAATTAGTACTGGCGTCTTTCGGATTAGGCGTGTAGTATGGCTGCAATCCACTGTCGTACATGCTTTGCAGTATTCGCTGCGGTCCATTGCAGCGTTTCATAGCATCCGCGCTTGCCTTGCAGCGGATAGCATCAGAAGAGCCACATCAAGATGGCTTTCATTGCAGTTCCCCCAACGCAGGAGGCCGCATCATGGAAGAATCAGCAGTTCGCGAAAGCAAATACCGCGCCGTCCACGTAACCGCGCGACGTGCACGTCAGTTGCAGTCCGGGTCGAGCCCGATGGTTCCCACCCGCGCTACGAAAGCAGTTCGCATCGCACAGGATGAAGTCCGGGCAGGATTGATCAACTACGTCGTGCCTGAAGGTCCCTCACGCAAAGAGCTGGGCCTGCCGGTGGGCTACACACCCATCCTGCACACATAAAATGAGTCTCTGCGCTCCTGCGAAAGCTCTTTCGCGGGAGCGTACAATCAGACCCATGAAGGTCACCGTTGGTGTATCTGGCGGAATAGCCGCATACAAGGCTGCGGAACTGGTACGCGCTTTGCAGCAGCAGGCGCTGGATGTGCATGTCGTAATGACAGCGGCAGCGCAGCAATTTGTAACACCACTCACCTTCGCCTCGCTCACCGGACATCGCGTCATCACCGGCCTGTGGAACGCCGATGGAGAGACTCCCAACGCGAACTCCGCCATCGAACATATAGCCGAGGCGCAGGATACGAAAGCGCTGATCATTGCCCCGGCGACCGCAGACATTCTCGCTCGCCTGGCTTGTGGGCTTGCCGGCGATTTTCTGACCACCATGGCTCTGGCCACGCCCTCACCTCTTCTTCTGGCGCCCGCAATGAACGTGCAGATGTGGTCGCATCCGGCGACCCAGGCCAATCTGGCCACGCTGCGTGAACGTGGCGCGCGCATCATTGCGCCGGAGAGTGGGTACCTGGCCTGCGGGATGATCGGCGACGGACGGCTGGCGCCCATCGAGGACATTGTCCGCGAAACGATGCAGGTTCTGCACCGGCGGAATGACTTTGCCGACGAGACCGTGCTGGTGACCGCAGGCGGAACGCGCGAGCCGCTGGATCCCGTGCGCTATCTGGGAAACCGTTCCAGCGGCAAAATGGGATACGCATTGGCACAGGCTGTCCAAGAGAGAGGCGCCCGCGTGATCCTGATCAGCGCTCCGACTCACCTGCAGCCGCCGCACGGCTGCGAGTTTGTTCCTGTGATTACGGCGCAGGAAATGCGGCGCGCCGTACTGGAACGGTTGCCGGGAGCCACGCTGGTTATCAAGGCGGCGGCGGTATCCGATTTTCGGCCCAAGACATGCGCGGAACAGAAGATCAAACGCGATACCCCGCTCACCCTGGAATTGGAACCGACTGACGACATTCTGGGCGAAGTCGTTCGCCAGCGCAGGCCCGGCACGCTGGTCGTCGGTTTCGCCGCGGAGACGGAACAGCCCCTGGAACATGCGCGCGGCAAGCTGCATCGCAAAGGCGCGGATGCGATCGTACTGAACGATGTGGCTCGCCCGGAGATCGGCTTTGACTCCGACCGCAATGCGGTCACTTTTCTCACTGGAACGACCGCCATCGATCTGCCGGAGATGCCGAAGCGCGCTTTGGCGGACCGCATTCTGGATGAGACACTAGCTCTGAGGCGTACCCGTCAAATTGTTGCGGAGCTGGAGAACGTTCCCGATCACATGCTTCGTTGAATTTCCCGTCCGGCCCTTCTCGAACCATGCATGTCAATTCCCTGCTACCGGAACAACGCCAGCAACTTGCAACCTGGCTCGCCTATCTGCGGGAAATGGGTGGAATGGATTTTTATCGCGCGGCGCACGAGGACTATCAGGCCAGTGCCCAGCAAGAAGTCACAAATTCCCCAGCGTCAGCGGAGATCGCTGGCTCGCCATCTCCCGCAGATACGATTCGACCTGCTCCGCCGGAACCGCCAGTTTCTATGACTCCTAAATCCGCCGTTTTGGCGCCTCCTGCTGCAATCGATTATTCGTCGGCCGCGATTCCGGCTGACCAGCGGATTGCCGCCCTGCAAGCAATCCAGTCAGAGATTGGCGACTGCACACGATGCCCGCTCGCTTTTGAAGGCCGAAACAAAATTGTTTTTGGCGATGGTGATCCGAATGCCGAACTGCTCTTCGTAGGTGAAGGACCGGGAGCGGATGAAGACATGCAGGGTCTCCCCTTTGTGGGGCGAGGCGGTCACTTGCTGAACAATATGATTGCCGCCATGGGCCTGCGCCGCGAGCAGGTCTACATCGCAAACATTGTGAAATGCCGGCCACCGAAGAACCGTGTGCCGGAACCTGTGGAGGCGCTGACCTGTTCGCCATTTCTGTTCCAGCAGATTGGCGTGGTTCGCCCCAAGCTGATTGTGGCGCTTGGCGCAACGGCGGCCACATACCTGACCGGTTCGAAGGCCGCTCTATCGGTCCTACGCGGAAAGATTCACGACTGCATGGGAACCAAGCTGGTCGTCACGTACCACCCGGCATACCTGCTGCGCGACCCAAGGCAAAAGGCCGAAGCCTGGAAAGACCTGCAACTGGCCATGCGCTTCCTCCACCTTTCGCCAGCCAGACCATCGCAGCATTGAGCACCGTTTTGTAATAAGCCGTACGAATTCCAATCCGATCGGAGAAACAAACATGGCACAGCACACCCAACTCCAGGCCGCAGACGGCCACAAGCTCGACGCTTACATTGCACAACCTAGCGGCGAACCGAAGGCCGGAATCGTCGTTCTGCAGGAAATCTTTGGCATCAACGCTCACATCCGGTCCGTCGCGGACAGGTTCGCGCAGGCGGGATATCTGGTGATTGCTCCGGCACTGTTCGATCGCGCGGAGCGCAACGTGGAGATGGAGTACGGACCCGAGGGAATGAAGAAGGGGATGGATCTGGTCCAGCGAATTCCGGCGGAGAAAACGCTGGCCGATATCGATGCGGCGATCCAGTACCTTCGTGAGCATGGCGCGCGTAAAGTGGGCGTTGTGGGTTTTTGCTGGGGCGGAACAATGGCATGGGTAAGCAATACCCGGCTGCATCCCGACGCGACCGTCTCCTATTACGCGGGCGGAATTCAGAACTATATTCACGAAAAATCAACTTGTCCGGCGATCTTCCACTTCGGGCTGCGGGACAAGCACATCCCGCAGTCGGTCGTGGAGCAAGTGCAGCATGAGTATCCGGGATACTCGGTTTTCACCTACGACGCGGACCACGGCTTTAACCGCGACGGGAGCGCCACCTATAACGAGGCAGCGGCGAAGCTCGCCATGAAACGTACTCTGGCGCATTTTGACGAGTACCTGGTCGGCTCGCATTCTTCTGTTTAGCCGGGCAGGATCGTTCTATGTAGCCAGAGGACACTTCTGATGAGCGGCACAGAATCTTGCATTGCAATTGCACGCGAGATCCTTGCTCGCGGCTCAGGCGAATAAAACTCCTCGATCCTGGAGGTGGGCCATGGAACCGGCCCACCTTCGAACAATTTTGGCTCGCGAATTTCCAAACCGGGACCATGCGCTAGAACCAACTATGTCGTTCTACTGTGATGTCGCTCTTCCCGTTCCGGTGGACCGGCTTTTCACCTACGCAATCAAGGACGGCGCGCCAGTGCCGGGAGGCCGCGTCCTTGTGCCTTTTCGCCGTGAGCAGATGCAGGGCATCGTGCTGGCGGTTCATGACCAGGCGCCGCCTGTGGAAGCCCGGCCCATTCTACGCGTGCTCGATCAGGAGCCGGTGCTCTCCGCCGAGTTGCTGACGCTGGGCCGGTGGCTTGCCGAATACTACGTCGCGCCTTTGGGCGAAGTGCTCCGCACCATGCTGCCGCTTGGCGCGGAGGTCCGCCGCGAGACGGTTTACCGAATCACCGAGCGCGGCCAGCAGAAACTTGCCGTCCCGACGCAGCGCGCGCTGACCCAGGCTTTCGCAGACACCGCCCATCCGGCGACATCCGATCTTGAATATGCGGCGCTCGCGTTTCTGCAGCAGCGCGGCCCCACCCGCGCCCGGCAGTTACGCAGCAGAGTCGGGGCAACTGCGGCAACGCTGGACGCTCTGCTGACAAATCGATGGGCAACACGAGAATCGACCGCGGCACCCCATGAGACGCGCCGTACTGAGCGTTTCGCTGTGTTGGTTCCAGATGCGCGCCTGCCCAAGCTGAATGAGAATCAGCAGCGCCTGCTGGCGGAGCTTGCCAGCGCTGGCGGCCGCATGCGCGTTACCGATCTTCGCAAATCTGGCGTGCCGGAGTCCACACTCGGAACGCTGGTGCGAAGAGAACTGGTACGCCTGGAGGAAGTGCCGAACGACGGTGCTTTCGACGCGCCTGTGGCCTCTGTCGATCTTGCGTCCACTGTCGCGCCCCCCGAAGCAATGCTCAATGACGAGCAGCGTGATTGCCTGCTGCAGATTGCGCGAAGCGTGCATGCCGGCAAATTCCAGCCCTACTTGCTGCATGGAGTGACCGGGTCCGGAAAAACGGCCGTGTATATGGCAGCCATGCGACGGGCGCTCGATGCCGGCCTTTCCAGCCTGCTGCTGGTTCCAGAGATTGGTCTTACGCCCGCCATGGTCGCGCAATTACGCGCGAGCTTCGGCAGCCATGTGGCACTGCTGCACTCGGCATTGACGGGAGCAGATCGTACGGCACAGTGGCACCGGATTCGCAACGGCGAAGCTCGCGTTGTCGTGGGCACGCGGTCGGCTGTTTTTGCGCCGGTGGCAAATCTGGCACTCCTCATTGTGGACGAGGAGCACGACACTTCCTACAAGCAGGCCGACCTGCCCCGCTATCATGCGCGCGATGTCGCCGTAATGCGCGCCAAGCAGGCAGGAGCGACCATTGTGCTTGGGTCGGCGACTCCGTCACTTGAGTCCTGGTCCAACGCGCAACGCGGCAAGTACACCCTGCTGACTATGAACAACCGCGTCGGCCAGCGGCCGCTCCCAGAGGTTTCGCTGATCGATATGCGGCGGGAGTTCACAGAAACAGGTCAGGAGAGTCTGCTGTCGCGAGCACTGCAGGAGGAGATCGAATCGACGCTCGGCCGTGGTGAGCAGGCAATGCTGCTGCTGAATCGTCGCGGCTACTCCTTTGTGGCGATGTGCCGGGCCTGCGGAGACAAACTGGAATGTGAAAACTGCGCGATCGCGCTGACGCACCATAAACTTGCCGGCGATGACGCGCCGGTGTTTACAGATCGCCCGCAGCGCCAGCGAATGGAATGTCACTACTGCGGATTTCGACGGACGGTTCCGAACCGCTGCCCCGGTTGTGATAGCGAACATCTCTTTTTTTTCGGTGTGGGATCCCAGCAGGGAGAAGAGAAGCTGCAAGAGATTTTTCCGCACGCCCGCATTGCACGAATGGACCGCGACACCATGCGCGATCACCGTGACTATGAACGCATCCTGGCGCGCATGCAAAGCGGTGAGGTCAATCTACTTGTCGGCACCCAGATGATTGCCAAAGGACACGATATCCACGGAGTGACGCTGGTCGGCGTGATCGGAGTGGACCATGCGCTGGGTCTGCCGGATTTCCGGTCCGCGGAACGGGTATTCCAATTGCTGACGCAAGTGGCCGGCCGCGCGGGCCGGGGTGAACTACGAGGGCGCGTGTTGGTACAGACCCATCATCCCGACCATTACGCCATCCGCTGTGCCGCAGTCCACGATTACAACAGTTTCGTCGAGCAGGAAATGCGCTATCGACGTCTACTGCATTACCCTCCTGCGGCTGTTCTGACCAATGTGCTGATCGAGCACACGGACCTTGCGAAAGCGACGCGATGGACCAACCTGCTGAAAGAATGGCTGCAAAATCGAACATTGCCCGGAGTGCGCGCGATCGGGCCGGCGGCCTCTCCCATCTCCCGGATCAAACGCGTCTACCGTTTTCATTTGATCCTGAAAGCAAGCCAACGCAAGCAGTTGATCACGGCGGTTCGGCAGATGCTCGCCTACGCGGATTCCGCGGAAATTCCCCGCCGCTTCCTCACCATCGACGTGGATGCCGTACACCTGATGTAGTGGGGATCAGCGAGGCATGTCGCGATGAATGGTCTTCACGTGATAGCCTTCGGCCTGCAATAACTTCTGCATCTTCTCCGAAATCATGACCGACCGGTGCTGGCCACCCGTGCAGCCGAAGGCTACGCTCAGGTAACTCTTGCCTTCCTGCACATAATGCGGCAGAAGAAACAGCAGTAGATCGTGGACCCGCTGAACAAATTCCTTCGTCTCAGGAAATTTTTCGATGTAACGCACGACTTTCGCGTCGCGCCCCGTCAAAGGCCGAAACTCCGGAACGAAGTGTGGATTAGGAAGAAAGCGGACATCGAAGACGAGATCGGCTTCCTGAGGAACTCCGTTTTTGTACCCAAAACTAATGGTTGAAATCAGCAGATTTTTATCGGCCGTGTCTGGCTGAAACAGCCCATTGATGTGCGCCCGGAGCTCATGCACGTTGAAATTGGTAGTGTCCAGACATACGTCCGCGATATTACGCAGTGGTTCGAGCAGCTTGCGTTCCGACAGCACCGACCGGCGAATTGTGTTGATTCGCCCCAACGGGTGCGGCCGCCGCGTCTCCGAAAACCGGCGCAGCAAGGCGCTGTCGGAGGCTTCCAGAAACAGCAGCCTGGTTGAAATCATCTGGCGAACTTTGCGCAGGATGCCAGGAAATCGATCGAGTTGTGGCCCTTCACGAACGTCCACGACCAGAGCCGCACGATTCGTTTCGGGAGACTGACGGATCAGGTCGGCAAACGGAGGGATCAAGTCGATCGGAAGATTGTCGACCGAGTAATAGCCCAGATCTTCAAAGGCCTTCAAAGCGGAAAGCTTTCCGGAGCCCGACAGACCGGTCAGAATTACCAGTTCGTTGTCCGCCAGTGGCCGTTTCGCATGATCTGCTGACCTGCCGCGGAGAGTTGCACCTCTGGTACCGTCAGGCGATTGCGAATCCGAAGAGATTTTCCTGGATTTTACCGCGGGCCGCGCGTGGTCCGATACAGAAGTACGTTTCATGGGGCGTACATAGCTCCGAAAGATCAGGTTCAGGAGGTAAAGACACTACGCTGCCGGTGTGCGTCTGTGCTGCGAAGCGTCCACTCGCCCCCCAGGGCTCCAGAATGACTATTCCACTTCGATGAGGCGCACCAGCCCATCGCCAGCACAGTGAAGCACCTTGATGTGACCGGCCAGATCGCGAAATACAAAGACCTGCTGGTTGCGGGATTCGGCTTCCTTCACCGCCTCTTCCAGAGTCATCGGCTCCTCCGCCATCGCTTCCGGGGCGGGAACGATGTGCAATCCTGAGGACTTGGCTTTTCCATTGCTCACACCGATGTTGCTGCGGGAGACGCCACCCTCGGGCGTCGCAGATAAAACGGAACTGATCGGTTTGGATTGCCGCTTTTTCTCGACCAGGCTTTTCTTCCAGCGGAGGACCTGCTTTTCGGTCTTCTCCAGAGCGGTCCGCAAGGCTACGGCGATATCTGGAGCCTCTGCCAGTCCCACCACTGTGTGGTGGCGAGCGTTGACCGTCACTTCGGCGATCTGAGCGTGCTTTTGGGAACTGAAGATGATGTGGGCACTTGCCCCGCGACCAACTATCTTTTCAATGCGGGACAGACCTTCGTCCGCTATCGTCTGGAGCTGCTTGCTGATTTTTACTTTTCTTCCGGTAAGTTCCGATTCCATCAGTTTTCCTCCCGAGGCTCGCTAATCCCTTGAGTAATAAGATGCAGGATCAGATGCGCACCCGGCGCTGATGGGTGCTGGGAATCCCCATGTCTTCGCGATATTTCGCTACCGTGCGCCGATTGACTGCGATTCCCTGAGCCTGCAGGATATTTGCCAATGCTTCGTCGGTCAGGGGTTTGCCGGGATCCTCTTCTTCGATGAGCTTTTTCACCTTGCGTTTGAGCAGCAGCAACGGAGTGTCCGCGCCCTCCGGCCCATTGACGCCTTCGGTGAAAAAGAAGCGCAGTTCGTAAACTCCCTGCGGGGTATGGACATACTTGTTCGCCACTGCACGGCTCACCGTCGATGCGTGGACACCGATCTCTTCCGCGACGTCCTTGATCATCATAGGCTTCAGCGAATCCACGCCTTCCTCCAGGAATTCGCGCTGGCGGCGGATGATGACTTCGCAGGTCCTCAAAATGGTATTTTTCCGCTGCTCAATATTGCGCATCAGCTGGATTGCCGACCGGTAGCGCTCCTTAACGTAGTCCTTGACTTCGCGTTCGGTTCCCACCTGGTTGAGCATCCGGCGGTAGCCCTGGTTCAGCCGCAGCGTCGGCATTTCCTCATCGTTGATCATGATGACGTATTCGCCATCGCGCTTGATGAACGCCACATCGGGCTCAATCAGGCGGACCTGCTCGCGGTTATACCGTTGTCCTGGCTTCGGATCCAGACCTCGAATGGCCTCAATCGCCGCCTGCACACAGGGCTGCTGGGTGCCGGTCAGGCGCGCCAGTTCACGGATGTCCCGCTTAAGCAGGTGAGGCAGGAACTGGTCGATGATGCGCCGCGCCAGCGCGATGATGCTAGCACCCTCGCCAGAAGTGGCAGAGGCGCTTCCACGCATCCCGCCTGCGCCGCCAGTCTCCTCGAATTCACTTTCGTCCTCTGCGGAAGCTGCCAGCCGAAGCGTAGTGGATGCCAGCGCAGCCGCCTCCTGCGTCCGCGTATCCAATTGCACCAGCAGGCACTCCTTCAAATCCCGAGCTGCTATCCCGACCGGGTCCAATCGCCGGACTACGTTCAATGCCTCCGCCAATTGCTCCCGAAGAGCTGCCGGATATTCGAGATATGGGAGCGATTCCTCTGAACTCTTGTGCGCACTTTGATGGTGCCGTTCCGGCTCTTCCTGAGTATGATCGGCTACCGCACTGACGCCATTCCCGGCGGAGAAAGCACTATGCAGGGAGTGGCCGTTATGGCTGCTCGAGCCGTTCAGCCCGGACAACTCATTCCAGTGCGTCTGGTGTCCATTCGAGGAACGGAGCGGCTCAGCCTGCTGTAATGCGGCACTATCGATCGCGCTGGTGTGATTGTTGCTCGCATGATGGCCGTTGGAATTGCCGCGGGAGAGCGCAGCCAGAAGCTCTTCATCCGTCGCGGTAAGATATCCATCTTCGTTTAGATTGCCAATGATCAGCTCCGCCGCTTCGCGGACACCTGGCGACAGATGCAGCGATCCAAGCTGCCACATCAAATGGTCGGTCAGCGTGCTGGGCTTGGAGAGGAAATTCTCGAAAGAAGGCCGCTCACTGATCTCCGTGCTGTTTGGAGTTCTGTATCCCGGATCGAGATAATCCTGAAAGTACGACCCGAAATCGATCTCATCGAACGGGTCTTTTTCTTCACTCTTTGCCTCGATTACAGGATCCGCTTCTTCTGGAGTGCGTACGTCATCGATCGATGGAACGGTCTCGTCCAACTCCTCCAGCACGGGATTTTCGAGAATTTCGGCGTCGATCATTTCCTTCAACTCCTGCTTGTTGAGCGCAAGCAGGCTGACCATTTGCACCAGGCCAGGGGTGAGCACCTGTTTCTGTGCAACCTTCAAATTGAGCCTGGGTTGAAGCAGTGCCATGGCGACGTCCAGTTTTGGTGAGGTTGGCTACAGTTTACACGCTGGACGGAAAATAGGGAGGAATATTGCAGAGCCACCGGAGAAGAGCAGTTAGGACGCTATTCCAGAAATGTTAAACCAAGTTCGAGATCCAGTCAGCCGTTTCGGTCCCGGAATCACGGGGTCGGAAACAAGCCGGCGCCCTGGAACTATGGAAGCCTCAGCCTAGGGTAAAACCTTCTCCCAGGTACACACGCTTGACCTCGACGTCCTGGCCCAGCTCCTGCGGTGTGCCAGTGCGAAAAATCTTGCCTTCATTGATGATGTAGGCGCGATCCGTCACGGAGAGAGTTTCTCGAACATTGTGGTCCGTGATCAGGACGCCATATCCGCTGGCCTTCAGGTCAAAGATAATGTCCTGCAGATCGTGGACTGCGATGGGATCGATACCGGAAAAAGGCTCATCCAGCAGGATGAAATTTGGTTCGATGCAAAGGCAGCGGGCAATCTCCACCCTCCTGCGCTCGCCACCGGAAAGCGCATACCCGCGCGTTTTTCTGACATGCCCCAGGCTTAACTGCTCAATAAGCCGCTCCATGCGCGCGCGACGTCTTTCCCAGCCACCCGGCTGCGCTTCCAGTACCGCCAGAATGTTCTCCTCGACCGTCAACTTGCGAAATACGGAAGGCTCCTGAGGGAGATAGCTGATTCCGAAGTTGCGCGCCCGCAAATACATGGGCAGGCGGGTAATGTCCTGGTCGCCCACCAGGACCCGGCCGGAGTCCGGCTGGACCAGGCCCACAATCATGTAGAAACTGGTCGTTTTTCCCGCGCCGTTCGGCCCGAGCAGGCCAACCACCTCTCCCTTGTGAATCTCGAGACTGACACCCCGTACGACCTGACGTCCGCGATACTGCTTGGCAAGCTGGTCGGTCCTGAGCAACTGCATCTATTTTTTTCTCACCCGTGTTGTTGTCGTCGTGGGATGCGCCGCGTTTCCTCCAACTATTATCGCCTGTTCCTGGGAAGCGAACGTCAAGGTAGGGCCGGTGACGGTTCCCTGGATCGCATCGAACACCTTAGGCGGTTTTCCATTGCCTGTCAGAATAAAATTCCCGTCGGCCGCCGTGTACACCAGGCGCGCGCCCGTTGCCCGTCTCGACGGTTGCACAAGCCGGACGTCTCCGGTTGCTACAATCCGGCGCACCGAGGGCTGTTCGTCGTGGCTCCGCAAGGACGGCGTTGCCGTCCCGCCGAAAGTTGCGGGAGCTGCGGGAGAGAGAAATAGCTCCGCGTTGTCGGAAAAGAGTCGGTCTCCGGCGTGGATCACCTCCACGTGTCCGGTGAATGTCGCCTTTCGCTCGGCGTCCGAATACAGCAACTTCTGGCTGAGCACCCTGAAAATTGGCGGCGCGTTGGAATCCAACGATGGGCGGGATTTTGCCGGGGGCATAGGACCCGATCCTGCATAGTGAGATGCACCCTCAGCCATGGTCGCGGGATGGCTGCCATGTGGATTGGGAGTTGGACCTGTAAAGGTGCTGTGGACGCACTGGGTGCAAGGATGATCCGAATACCCGAACAGTGTTTGAAGGGCTTGAGAAATTTCAATCACAGGCGCCGCCACGGTGTCGCCTCCCTGCCACAGGCGTGCTTCGCCCGTGAAGATCGCTTTCTGGGACTCGTGAAGCAGCACAGCCTTTGCGGCGATGATATGAACCGGCTGGTCGCCTCCGCTAAGTAGACCGCCCGGAGCCACCTGGTGCAAGGGATGCTCTGCTGCCGTTCCGCTCCGGAGAGTGCCCTGCACACTACCCAGAGCGGTCATTTTTCCTGTCGAACGCTGCATTTGCATCATGTCTGCCGCGAGCTCTATTTGCGGGTCGCGAAACACGGGCTGACCGGTAAACTCGACT
>DAHVZT010000133.1 GCA_027323885.1 Acidobacteriaceae bacterium | reverse complement strand
GAATTCCGGTAGCTCTCCCCGGCACCCCGATGACTTCAAGCGAGCGCCAGGAGTTCGCCGCATCCCCCGAATGCAACTCGTAGCGATTTCCCTCGGTGGAATCGAGCGGCTCCCAAGGAATCGGAAGTCCAAGCTGGGAAGCGCGATTGAGCTGCGGATCCATGCGCAGCATGGCGGCGAGATGCTCGGTGTCCCACGGGCCGCCCTCAAAACTGGGATTCTGAAGAATTTCAGCCCAGAGTCCGTTGTAAGTGGAATTGCCGATCGGCTCCAGAAATGTGCCAAAAAGCGTGCGGGGCAGCCGATAAGGGGCCACGCGGTTTGCGTCGACTGTCATAGTCACGGTGGCCGGGGAACTCTGAACTTCGGCAATCTGAGCGCTCCCATTGCCCGGAAGCAGAGTCGCCGCCGCGAATAAGAGAATGATTGCAATCCATTGCTTTCGCCGCATAGAACCTCCATTGGACTCAAACCCCTCGGAGTGTAAGGCATTGCGGAAAGAACCGGCGTTTCCTGAGACTGCAGTGCTGCGGACGCAGCCTTCGCTCAGGGCCGCTTTGGCCCGTCTGACTTACGAGGGTTCAGATCCTGTAGCGTATTTCTGGGAATTCCGGTGGTGCGGCGCACGATCAGTTCCGTCGGAATGGTCACATCGGTTCTGTTGTGGGTCGTTGTCTCGAGATTGCCGAATTCCATCTCGGAGCAGAGCGCCGCGACCGCACCTTCGGCAAGATATTTGCAGGACATTCGAATCGTCGTGAGTGGCGGGAACATAAATTGTGCGATGTGGATATCATCGAACCCGATCACCGAAAGGTCGGCCGGAATGCGCAGCCCGGCCCCCAATGCCGCGTGCATCACCCCAATGGCAGTCATGTCATTGGAGCACATGATTGCCGTTGGAGCATCGTCCAGTTGCAGCAGACGCTTGGCTCCTTCCTGGCCGCCCTCCATCGTGTGATCGCCCTGAACCAGCCACTCCTGCCTTGGCTGAATCCCGATCTCATCCAGAGAATCGACGAACGCATCAGAACGCAGCTTTGACGTATGCAGATGCAGAGGCCCGCTCACAAAGGCGATTTTTCTGTGCCCCAGCACGGCCAGATGCTGTACGGCCTGCCGAATCCCATGCCGGTAATCGACATTCAGAGTGCGTGCTGGTGCGATTCGTGATCTCGAATCGACGTACACCAGCGGAATGCCCTTGTTCGCCAGCCGGTCGAGCAGCGGCTCTTCAATTCCGAATGTCATCACCGCAACGCCGTCGATCTTACGCTCGATCATACGCCGTACGCAGGATTCCATTTTCTTCGCGTCGTAATAGGTAGACGCGATCAGGATTTCATATCCGCGCGCCACCGCGCATTCTTCAAAGCGCTGGATCAGTTCCGGAAAGAAAGGATTGGTGATTTCGGAAACGATCAGACCCAGCGTATGGCTTTTCCCGGACACCAACGCGCGCGCCTGTGTGTTCGGAAAATAGTTCAGGTCCTCGATGGCTTTCCAAACGCGCTTGGCAAGCACAGGATCCACTGTCGGATGATGATTTATCGTGCGCGAAACTGTCGCAATCGAGACTTTCGCCCGCGTGGCCACCGTCCGTATGTCCATACGGGGTGCTTTTTTGGCGCGTGGTTTTCTTTTCTTCTCCGCCATAGGTTTTTCTGCGTTGCTGCTCCGGGTTACAGCCTTGGAGGCAATCTCAGACCCGTCCAGCCCTCTCCGCAATGCTTTTCAAGCGCGGCAGCACCCGGCCTAGCGGCAGAGCGGGTGCGTCCTTCTGGCCCAGCGCAAAGTACAGGTCGCGATAAAGATGATACAGCTCCTCATAGATTTCTACGGCGCTTGTTTGCGGCATAAAGGTTTTGTGTGGCAGGCAGATGGCCTTCTGCGCCGCCTCCAGGGAAGGGAATGCGCCTGCCGCGAGCATCGCAACAATTCCCGAACCCAGGCTGGTGGTTACGCCGTGCGGCACCAGCACCGGTTTACCCAGCACATCGGCGTACACCTGGTTCAGTACGGAGTTGTTTTGCGGAACGCCTCCCGCATTGATGACGCGCTCAATGGGTATGCCATGTTCCGCCATCCGCTCAAGAATGATGCGTGTATGCATCGCGGTTCCCTCGATGGCGGCAAACAGTTCGTCCTGAGCGGTATGCAGAAGGTTCCAGCCCAGCGTCACGCCGCCCAGTTCGGCATTGACCAGCACGGTACGGTCGCCGTTGTCCCAACTCAGCCGCAGCAATCCGGTCTGGCCCGCGCGATAGTTCTCCAGCCCCTTTGAAAGCTGCATCACTGTAGTTCCGGCACGTCGCGCGATCGCATCGAAAATGTCCCCAGTCGCCGATAACCCCGCTTCGATTCCCGTATACCGCGGATGCACGCTGCCCGGCACGATGCCACATACACCCGGAACGAGCTTGGTTTGCCGGGACATGGCAATGATGCAGGTAGAGGTGCCGACCACGTTGACTACGTCGCCCTCGCGGATGTCTGCGCCGATAGCGTCCCAATGCGCGTCGAATGCGCCGACTGGAATCGGGATGCCTGACTTCAGGCCGAGTTGGTCGGTCCAATATGCGCTCAAATGACCGGCCAGATGGTCGGAGGTTTTGACAGGACTGTCCAACTTTTCGCATATGCCGTCCAGCAGCGGATCGAGCGCGGAGAAAAATGCCTGCGGCGGAAACCCACCCCAGCGCGGGTTCCACATCCACTTGTGTCCCAGGGCGCAAACGCTACGCACCGCTTTGGCTGGATCGGTCACCCCGGCAAGCGTGGCCGCAACCATGTCGCAGTGTTCAAACGCGCTGGCGAACTGTGCCCGTTTATCTGGGTTGTGGCGCAACCAGTGCAGCACCTTGGCAAAGCCCCACTCGTGCGAGTAGACCCCGCCGCACCATTCGATCGCCTCCAGTTTCTGCCGGTGCGCCAGCGCGGTAATCTGCTGTGCTTCTTCTTTCGCGCGATGGTCGCACCATAGGTAGTATTCGTTCAGCGGTTGCATCTGCGCGTCCACTGGAATCACGCTCGATCCCGTGGTGTCGATTGCGATGGACTCGATTGCAGTGCCAGCAACGCCTGCCTGGGCGATGGCCTGCCGGCACGCCGTAGCCAGGGCCTTCATCTGGTCGGCATGCGACTGGGTGGCGAAATCCGGATCTTCTCGTTTGCGGTGCAGCGGATACTCGGCAACCGCCGTCGCAAGGCGTCCGCGCTCGCTGTCCAGAATGGAAACCCGCACACTCAGGGTTCCGAAATCTACTCCCGCAACAATCGCCATCTGCTCTAATCCTCTTCTGGTTCGTGGAAGTACATATTCCAGCCGAGGTAATTGGTGGCTGCTTCGTAGACGGGGCTGGCGGTTTGGGAAAAGTTGGCGGCGACGTGGTGTTCGAAGCCTTGTTCGCAGATGAAGCGCAGCAGCCGCTGCATGTGAGGAATCCGGACCACGCCGGCGCCGCCAAAGGTTTCCAGCGGATCGTTGGTAAACGCGCCTTCTCCCACATAGCCGCGCATTTCGCCGTTGTGGTCATCGGTGGAAAAGCGCGCGTAGCTCATCGCGCCCGGCTTGACGCAGCCCACGCAGGTGCCGAAGGTGTTCTCCTTGCCAACCGTGCCGGCGATGATGGCCTGAAAGTCCATGACCACATCCTGGAAGAAATGTTTCGGCAGATTCGAGCAGTGGAAGCAGACCGCCTTGTCCGGGTCGTCGCCGTAGTTGTTGTTCCAGTCCAGCAGCGCGCTCGGGGTTTCCGAAGCCAGCGCCAGCGCGTGCATGCTCAAGGTGCCGACCACATCCACTTCGCAGGCGGAAGGAATCAGGTTCTCGCTCATCATGCTCATAATGGTGCAGGGTACGACGCCGAAATATTCTTCGAGAGAGGTCCAGCACTGCACTGCGCTGATCGTCGTCTGGGTCTGCTGCATCCATTGCTCGATCACCCAGCCGAGCTTCGCCATCTTCACCAGCGCGGGCTCCGGAACGGCGGCCGTTTTTACATAGCTCTTGATGGACGCCAGTTTGGCTTCGACATTGCTGTCTCCCTCTTTCAGGCGATCGATGCGGCCGAGAATCTCCGACAGATCGATGGGTTCGACGGAGATGCCGCTGGCTTCCAGCAGCTTCTCGCTGTAGCGAACGGTATTGAAGGCGGCCGGCCGGGCGCCGATCGAGCCGATGCGCAGATTGGTCAACCCGCGCACCACGCGGCAGACAGCGGAAAACCACGCCAGGTCGCGCTTGAATTCATCCGAGCCGGGGGAAACCGTGTGCAGCCTGGTGAGCGAATAGGGAATTCCGTACTGCATCAGGTTGTTGCAGGCCGACATTTTGCCGCAGAAGCTGTCGCGGCGGAAGGCGATCGACATTTTCGAAGTCTTGTCAGGCGTGGCCTGCACGAGTACAGGAACCTGCAGAGTCGAATAGCGCATCGCATCGGCGATGGCGCGTTCGTCGCCGAAATTGGGCAGCGTCACGATGACGCCATCGATCTCATCGCGATGCTGGCGGAACAGATCGCCGCAGCGGCGCGCCTCTTCGTGGGTTTCGATGGCGCCGTATTTGGATTCCTCCGGTGTCAGGGAGATCACCCGGACATCCGCCGCCTGGAGCACTTGCAGCATTTCCTCCCGGCCTTCTTTGGCCAGGTGGTCCGGAAAAAATCCGCGATTTCCCACAATCAGGCCAAAAGTCAGTTTCTTCTTTCCCATGTTCCTCATTCTCCTTGATGAGCCGGTTGTGGTTTACGCTTGCCGGGAGCAAACCGGATGCAATAGAAAAGCCCGAGAATCAGCATGCCGCCGCCCCACCATACGGGTGCATGCAGATGGGCCAGCACCACTGGCGCGGTCTGGCCGCGGACCAGTTCATAAATCCCGTAGCCTCCAATCATCAGGCCGTATGCGGTGAGCAGCAGCCCGTTGAAGTACCAGATGGAGATATCGGTTTTACCCATGCAAGTTCTCCCGCATTCCTGTTTACCAGAAAACGACATTTACCATAAGGAAGAGGATCATGACGACCGCCGCCCAGAACCAGTGGTTTTTATACAGCGGCACAGCCTCCTGCCGGGGCAGCACCGTTGCACCGTAAACCAGACCGTTCAGTTCCGCGTCAGTTTTGGGAGTTGTGCCAAGACTGACAACCACCGTCACCAGGATGCAGACGCTCCAGGCCCAGAGCGCACGATAGAAGTTCTCCGCCATCATTTTGGCATGCACGGAGAACGCAACATGGGCGAGCGCGGCCGGGTTGAAATGCACCCACAGGTACAGGCCGACAGAGGTCAGAGTGCCCGACAGCAACCCCCAAAACCCTCCGGCGGAAGTGGCGCGCTTCCACAGCATGCCCAGAATGACTGTGCCGAACAGCGGCGCGATGAAGAAGCTGAACAAAGCCTGCGCATAGTCCATAATGCTGGCGAATTGCATGACCAGATACGCCGCTCCAATGCTGGCCAGCACGCCTAAAATGGTGGACCAGCGGCCCACCACGACATAATGGTGGTCGGCGGCGCGTTTGTTGATCTGGGCCTGATAGATGTCGTAGGTCCATACCGCGGAGAATGCGCTGACGTTGCCGGCCATGCCGGACATGAATCCTGCGATCAAGGCCGTAATGCCGAGCCCCAGCAGTCCGGGCCCGCAGTAGCGCACCAGCATCAGCGGCAGCACTTCGTTGTAGCTATATGCCCCGGGCGTCTGCGCCGCGACGCTCTCGGGCAGCAGATGGGGAAGCAGGGCCAGCGCGATCATGCCGGGCAGGATCACAATGACAGGCACCAGCATCTTGAACGCCGCGCCGATAACAGGCGCCATCTGCGCCGCCCGCAGGTTCTTTGCCGAGAGTACCCGTTGGATCACCAGAAAGTCCGTCGTCCAGTAGCCGAACGAGATGACAAGTCCCATCCCGAAAACAATCCCGGTCCAGTGCACGCCCATCGGGTTGTTGAAGGTCCCCAATCCATGCCAGAGATGGGTGAAATCCTGCCCGGGAAAATTCTGCGCAATCCTGGCGCGCATACCGGTCCAGCCGTGGGTTTCAATCAGTCCAAGGATGGGGATGAGCAGCGCGCCCGCCCAGATAAGGACAAACTGCAATACCTCATTGAAGATGGCCGACCGCAGCCCACCCAGCGCCACATAGGATGCGACCGTGACCGACGAGACCCAGATGCTGAAGTTGATGTTCCAGCCAAGCACCACCTTCATGACCAGCGCCATGGCATACATGTTGATGCCGCTCATCAGCACCGTCATGACCGCGAAAGAGATCGCCGCGAGCAGGCGGCTGGATTCGCCGAACCGCAGCTTTAAGTAGCCCGGCACAGAGTGGGTTCTGGAGACGTAATAAAAGGGCATCATGACCAGCCCGAGAAACAGCATGGCCGGAATTGCGCCGATCCAATAGGCGTGCGCCGCCAGAATTCCGTACTGATAGGAAGCCGCCGCCCAGCCCATCAATTCCAGCGATCCCATGTTGGCGGAGATAAAACTCAAACCGGCGATCCATGCCGTCATCTCCCGGCCGGCCAGAAAGAATTCCTCGCTGGTATCGTTGCGTTGCTTCAAATAGAAGCCGATGAAAATCACCATCGCGAAGTACACCGCGATGACAGCGAAATCGAGCGGCGCAAGATGGGCCATGCGCTGGTGCTGAGCGGGGATCAACAACAGAGCGGCCAACGCGTTCCCATGCGGCGCAATCCTCATTTGGTCTTGATCTCATCGCCGCGGCATCCGCCTGTCGCCGCCTGGCCGTAGGTTGCGTTCGGCCCGTGCTTGCGTGTGTGGTGCCGATCCAGCAGATGTTGTGGAATCTCCGCGCAGTTGCCGGCCAGCGAAGCGGTATGCGCCGCGAGCCGGGCAATGTACTCCAGCGCCAGCGCACAATGCACCGCCTCCTCGACGCTTTTTCCCCAGCAGAATGGCGCGTGTCCGGCGACCAGCACAGCGGGAACCGCAAGCGGATCGATCTTCCGTTCCCGGAAACACTCCAGAATCACCATGCCCGTGTTATGGACATAAGCTTCCTGCACTTCCTCGCCGCGCAGCATCCGGGTCACGGGAACGCTTCCATGAAAGTAGTCGGCATGCGTGGTGCCGTAGCAGGGGATCGGCTTCGCTGCCTGGGCCCACGCCGTCGCGTATTCCGAATGCGTATGGACCACGCCGCCGATCTCCGGAAACGCGCGGTACAGCACCAGATGCGTTTCCAGGTCCGAGGAAGGCTTCCATCGACCCTCGACAATGTTTCCCTCCAGATCCGAAACCACCATGTCCGCCGCGGTCAACGCATCGTACTCGACTCCGCTCGGCTTGATCACAACCAGCCCTTCCTTCCGCGCAATCCCGCTCACATTTCCGAACGTGAACCGCGCCAGCCCACCCCGGGCAATCCCTTGATTCCCAGACACTACCTCTTCCTTCAATCCATCCAGTTCCACCAAACCTACCTCGCCAACACATTGCACTTCAGTTCCATGGACATCCTTGAAACCGTCCGTCAGATGCGGAAGTAAACATTTTCGAGTAAAATCCAATCTAAGCAGCCGGGAATTCTTTGTCAATCGATTCAAAATCCCCACCCAAACGATTGAGTTGATTTCAGGTAAACGAATACTCTTCCTCTTAATGTTGTTACAACCGGCAGAATCCCTGACTCTGGTTTAATTTGCTGCCCAACTGATGCGCAGCAGGGAAATGCCTTGTCGCGGCAGGCTGATTTGCGTCTGCAGCTTGCCGCTCGCCGCTGTCATCCATCGCGGGGAATCCAGCAGTTGCAGCGCTCCCGCAGTTCGCAGTGCAGCGTACTGTTCGGGAGTCGGATGCTGCGGGGCTCCCATTTGCAGCCATGTTGCGTACGCATTGCTGTGACGGTCGTCGATTCGATACTGCTGCAAGAGGATGCGGCGCGCGGATAGCGGCAGTCCATGGATTGTGATGTGGATCCCGGCCGCAGGGCCAGGCACATCGTTGTCGTCATAGTTCCAGATCATCACGGACGCACTGTTTCCGTCCGCGGTGGCGAGAGCGTCGATTTCGGCCCGCCTTCCCACTCCAGAGGTAGAACTTCCATCTCGTGGGACCGCTGCGCTGCTGGTCGCGGCGACCCGGCTCCCTCCCATTAAACCTGCCATGCGAAAGAAATTCAGCTCGGGCTTGTCGATGCCGTGGGTGGACAGTGTGCGGAACCCGACGAAGTACGGCTGGTCTTCAAACTCGAACGCCCAGGTGAGCATCCCGATCAAGTTCACCCGCTCGCGCTGGGCCAGGTCCAGGATTGACTTCATAAAGGCTGCCGTATACGCGGGGTACTGTGAGCCGTTCCGATATGCGTTTTGCGGGTAGCGCTTGGAGACGCACGCCGCGCAGCCCTCCGGGTCTGCCTCGCTCAGGATCACCGGCAGGCGCTGGAACGTGGGGAACTCCCGAATTATAGAGAACCCGTTGGCTGCATTGCTCAACTCGTGGTCCAGTCCCATCCGCACATGACCATCCACGACCTGTGTCGTACCCTTGGCATGGAATGAGATGAAGTCAAGCGGAATATGCCCACCCGTTGCGGTGCTGTTATCCTGCGCGCAATGCCGGAGAAAGGCCCGCAGAAAATCGGCTGCCTTGCCGCTGACGCCAGGACCTGTAGTGGCGGGACCGCCGACATGCGCGTTCGGAATCGCCTGCCGTACACCGGCCACTGCATGGTCGTAAAGGCGCTCATACTCCCGCTCGGTTTCATGCCAGTAAAAGATGTCTGGTTCGTTCCACACCTCCCAGTACCAGGTCGAAACAGTTTTCGCGCCATAGCGCTGCACCATATGTTGCGCCACCTGATAGACCAACTGCTGCCAGCGCTGGTAGCTCTTTGGCGGAAACGACCATCCTTCCACCTCGCCCGGTTTTGCAGGCCAGGGGATGTGGTACGGATCAGGATGGCTGGACAGAGCCTTCGGCATAAATCCCAGCTCGACCATGGGCCGCACATGCGCGGCTGCGTACGCGTCGAAGATGCCATCCAGAATGGTCCAGTTGTACACCGGATTGCCATTTTCATCTTCTGTATACACGTTTGAGGAACTCCACTTCAGCTCCGGTATGCCATTGCCGCTTGCCAGCAGAAAATGTGTTCGAATATAGACGGGCGCCGGCGTGAGGTCGTGCAACTTGTGCAATAACTGCTGGCCGTTGTGTGTCGTCGTGTAGTTGGATTCGTCGTATCCGAACCAGCGGTAGATGGGAGGAAATGGGCCGGTCCTACGATTCAGATACACTTCCACGGTTGCGCTCGATTGCGCGCGCGCACCAATTGCCGTAAGCAAAATGCAGAAGAGGAATGCGACAGTTTTGTGCACCTTCTCCAATCTGAAAAATCTCGATGCATCCCTGCCGGAGATATAGTTCATTCTTTTCAGCATCCTTGAAGGGGCTGTCGCAAGCTGTACCAGGCCGTTCGCTCCATCACGGCAACGCGAAAGCGGCGTCATTCTTTGAAAGACTTGCGATCTTCGTTGCGTATGAAGCAACGCCGGAGCGATCACCGAAAGTGCATGTTCATCGTATCGGTTGGCTTCTGCAGCCTACTTGAATCTGCTATCAGGTTTGCTGCGCAAGCCGATGGTTTACATGCGATTCCGCTCTCCGGCGCTTACCGGGGGACCCACGATCTTCGTTCTGCCTCCGCGCTTCCCACCTCGCATTGAAAACGGCGCGCCCTTGCAAATCCTGCTTGACAAACTTTGTACCAGATTGACATGATGCCGGTAAACGTTTGCCGCAACTGCGGGACACGTATTCGCAAACAATCCTCAGTTCCTGGTTCCGTCGGCAGTTTTGCTTCCGGAAGACAGACAGTTCGTTCCAAACAAGGGGGCCCAATATGGTTCGATCGTTTCACGCGTTGTTGGGGATGGCGGCCGGTTTGTTACTCGCCGCGCCAGGCGCCATCGCACAACCATCCGTCCCGGCCAATGGCGGCACCCTGCAGATTCACGCCGGCAAGCCGGTGGCGAAGGTAAGCCCTACGCTTTACGGTTTGATGACGGAGGAGATCAATCACTCCTACGACGGCGGAATTTACGCTGAACTTGTGCGAAACCGGGCATTCCAGGACAGTCCACGCCACCCTGTGGACTGGGTCGTTTGGGAGCACGGAGATGGGCAGGCGTCGATGCAGATCGATCACTCAACCGGACCGAGCTCCGCGCTCGCCAGCAGCCTGAAACTGACCGTGCAAAAAGCCGATGCAAACGATGCAGCGGGCATAGCGAACAGTGGGTACTGGGGTATTCCGTTGCGCGCCAACACGGAATATTCGGGGTCGTTTTATGCGAAAGTGTCGGACGGTGGCAGTGGGCCGGTCGAAATGCGTCTAGTAAACGACGACACAGGAGAGGTGGTAGCGAAAGCCAGTGTGCCCGCGCTGACAAATGAGTGGAAACAATATAAGGTTCGCCTGCATACCGGACAGATCCAAACGTCGGCAAGAAATCATCTCGCTCTGTCTGTCAGCCAGCCGGGAACTGTCTGGTTCAGTCTGGTGTCCCTGTTTCCGCCAACGTACAAGAACACTCCCAACGGAAACCGGATCGACCTGATGGAAAAGCTGGACGCCATGCACCCTGCATTCTTGCGCTTGCCCGGCGGCAACTATCTGGAAGGCAACCACCTGGCGGATTGGTACAACTGGAAAAAAACCATCGGCCCTCTGGTCGATCGGCCGACCCACCCGAGCCCCTGGAATTACCATAGCTCCGATGGTATGGGGCTGCTTGAGTTTTTGGAATGGTGCGAGGACCTGCACATGCAGCCCGTGCTGGCCGTGTATGCGGGGTATTCCCTGCAGCACGAGCACGTGAATCCGGGCAGCGACCTGAATTCTTATGTGCAGAGCGCGCTGGATGAGATCGAATATGTCATTGGCGGTCCGCAGACGAAATGGGGAGCAGTGCGGGCAAAAGATGGCCATCCCGCGCCGTTTCCGCTGACGTATGTGGAAATTGGAAACGAAGATTGGTTCGACACTTCCGGCAGCTACGATGCGCGGTTCGCCCAATTTTTCGATGCCATCCGCAAGGCGTACCCGCAGCTCAAACTGATCGCTACGACACCGGTCAAAAGCCGCACGCCGGACGTGATCGACGATCATTTCTATCGGACTGCGCAGGAAATGTTCGCGGACACTCACCACTACGACAAGACCAGCCGAACTGGACCGAAAATCTTTGTTGGAGAGTGGGCAACGCGAGAAGGCTCGCCGACGCCGAACATGGGCGCGGCGCTGGCGGATGCCGCCTGGATGACGGGCCTGGAGCGCAACAGTGACCTGGTGGTGATGTCGAGCTATGCGCCATTGCTGACCAATGTCAATCCGGGCGCAATGCAATGGGCGCCGGATCTGATCGGCTACGATGCGGTGCGTTCCTATGGTTCCCCAAGCTATTACGCGCAGGCCATGTTCAGTAAGAATCTGGGTACGGAGGTTGTGGATTCCACCCTGCAGAACGGCGGCCCGCTGCTGTTCTATTCCGTCACTGAGGACAAGGCAAAACACGAGCTATACCTGAAAGTCGTCAACGCCTCGTCAGAGCAGCAGAGATTGCAGATACAGATTGATGGCGCTGCAGGGGTGAAGGCCAATGCCGCAGTGGAACTGCTCAGCGGTCATACCATGGAGGAGACCAATTCTTTGGAAAATCCTTCAAGAATTGTTCCCGTGACGAGCAGCACGCATGCCGCGAAAAGCTTCCAGCGCACCTTTCCGCCTTACTCGGTGGAAGTCATGACAATTGGATTTGAGTAGAATCTGGTCTGCTTCAGCATTCAGCCCGCTGAAGTTTCGCGAATGAAAGGATAGCGGGAGATTCCTATGAGGCAATTGGCGGCTTGCGGATGGAAACTGATTTTTACTTTGATTGTTTTGGCGGGTATAGGGGGACCGGTGATGCAGGCAGCAGTTCAGAAAGCGATTTTCGGCACCATGCCGGATGGCGAGAAGATTGACATCTACACATTGCAGGATGGACCTTACAAGGCGCAGGTTATCACCTATGGCGCGCGGTTGGTCTCGCTGGAAGTTCCGGACCGCGATGGCAAAGTTGCCGATATTGTGCTTGGATACAGTTCGCTTGGTCCTTATTTGCAGGACAAAAAGACGTATTTTGGCGCGGTGGTCGGGCGATATGCCAACCGGATTGCGGCGGGAACATTTGTTCTCGACGGCAAGCGCTATCAGCTTCCTCAAAATGAAAATGGCAACACGCTGCACGGCGGGACCCTGGGATTCGACCAGAGAGTATGGACGGCCCATCAGGTTCCCGGCGGGGTCGAACTGAAACTGGTGAGCAAGAACGGCGATCAGGGATTTCCAGGTACCCTGACCACGCGGGTAAGGTACACACTCAAACAGAATGTGCTTTCGCTGGACTACACGGCTACGACCGACGCGGACACAGTATTGAACCTTACCAATCACAGCTATTTCAATCTCGCGGGTGAGGGAAATGGCACGATTTTAGGCGACATTCTTACCATCCCGGCGCACACGTATACACCGGTGAATAAAAGCCTGATTCCGACCGGAGAACTGGCTCCCGTAGCGGGCACGCCGTTCGACTTCTTGAAACCGGCCGCAGTGGGCAAGCGGATCAATGAGCCGAATGAGCAACTGGAAATTGCGAAGGGCTACGATGAAAATTTTGTCCTTCCCCAGCAAAGCCAGAAGGGCGTGCTGCAGGAAGCCGCGCGAGTGTACGAACCGCGAAGCGGACGTGTCATGGTCGTAAAAACCACCCAGCCTGGAGTTCAGTTTTACTCCGGGAATTTTCTGGATGGAACGATCCACGGCAAGCACGGCCATGTGTACCCAAAACACGCGGGGCTGTGCCTGGAGACGCAGCACTTTCCCGATTCACCCAACCACCCGAACTTTCCCACGACGGAGCTGGAGCCGGGCCAGACATTTCATCAAACGACGGATTGGGTGTTCTCGACGGAAAAGTGAGCGCAGCCGGCCGCAGTGGTGACCTGTTGACTCCGATTCGGGTGTTGATAAATGGACGGAGGCTGTAGACCTCGTTTTGCCATCGGGAAAAATCCAGCCCTTCGGCCTGTTGCAGAGATCATGATCCGCGAAGTGTTACGGCTTTTTCCCACAACGCGAGTCTATTTAGGTGAGAGGGGAGCGAGGAATGAACAGACCATCCCGTAGAAGCTTTCTGCGAGGGGCTGCTGCAACGGCCAGCGCAGCGGCCCTGTCATCCCGTCGTTCCGTGGCGGCGGCGACAGCTTCCAACACCGTAGCAACCAAGCTGACCCAGTTCGATTACTCGGATGTCCGGCTGCTCGAGGGTCCGATGCTCGATCAGTTCAACACAAACCATGCTTTCTTTCTGGCATTGGATGAAGACATGCTGCTGAAGCCCTTCCGGCAGCGCGCCGGAATTCCCGCACCCGGTGAAGACATGGGAGGCTGGTATAGCTGGTCCAAAGACTTCGATCCGCCACGCAATATGACCGGCTATGTTCCGGGGCATTCGTTTGGGCAGTATGTCTCCGGACTGGCTCGGGCCTACGCCATTACAGGCTATCAGCCAACGCAGGCAAAGGTGCAGCGCCTGGTCCGCAATTTTGCACCGGCCGTGAGCCCAAAATTTTACACAGACTATCCGCTGCCTGCGTATACCTTCGATAAGACAAACTGCGGGCTGATCGATGCCCATCAGTTTGCTTCGGATCCTCTGGCGCTTGCGGTCCTGGGGCACGCTACCGACGCGGTGCTGCCCTATCTTCCGGAAAAAGCCCTGACGCGGCAGGAGATGGCTGCTCGGCCGCATCCGAATATTGCCTTCACCTGGGACGAGTCCTATACCCTTCCAGAGAATTTGTTTCTGGCCTATAAGCGGAGCGGAAACCCACGGTATCGCCGCCTGGCGCAGCGCTATCTTCAGGATGACACCTACTTCGACCCGCTTGCGGAAGATCGAAATATACTTCCGTCGCTGCATGCATACAGCCATGTGAATGCGCTCAGTTCCGCTGCCCAAGCCTACCTTGTACTGGGAAGTCAGAAGCATCTCCGCGCGGCGCGAAACGGCTTCGGATTTGTCGTAACTACGCAGAGCTTCGCCACCGGCGGATGGGGGCCGAACGAAACTTTTCGGGCTCCGGGGAGTGGCGATCTCGAGGCCAGTCTCACCAGCACTCACGCGAGTTTTGAAACTCCCTGCGGGGCCTATGGCCACTTCAAAATAGCGCGCTACCTGATGCGTGTCGCCGGCGACAGCCTTTACGGCGACAGCATGGAAAAGGTCTTGTATAACACTATTCTTGGCGCAAGGCCCATCCTGAAAGACGGTACAAGCTTCTATTACTCCGACTACAACAATTCCGCCTCGAAGTTTTACTTTCGCGACAAGTGGCCTTGCTGCTCCGGCACCTTTCCCCAGGTCACTGCCGACTACGGCATCAGCTCCTATTTCCGCTCGGCGGATGGCGTTTACGTAAATCTGTTTGTGCCTTCACGGGTGACATGGCGGCAGAATGGCGCGCGGGTCGCGCTCGAACAGCATACGGAATATCCCTACTCCCCGGAAATCCGAGTAAGTGTGCATACGGACCGTCCGGAGACCTTTGCAGTGTATCTTCGTGTCCCAAAATGGGCCGGGAGCAAAACAGCCATTGCAGTCAATGGGCGCACCGTCTCGCAGGACTGGAAACCCGGCAGCTTCGCCGCATTGCGCCGCGAATGGAAGGACGGCGACCGAATCGAATATCGCATCGACATGTCGCTGCGCCTGGAACCAGTCGATCCTCAGCATCCCAATACAGTTGCGCTGCTCAATGGCCCACTCACGCTGTTCGCTACAGGCGCGCTCGAGAGTCGCTTTTCGCGCGCTCAACTCCTGGCCGCCAACCGTCAGGGCGATGCATGGAAGATCATGTCGAACGCGGGGCCGGTAACTTTTGTCTCTTTCTCTTCCATTCAAAACCAGAAATACCGCCTGTATCACGAGGTTGCCGCATAACCTTTCGACTGGAATCTCCGGCGATCAGCCGAATGCGCTGAGATCCTGACGCAAGTTCTCGCCGTCGAGCCAAATAGCTCCTACGCTGGCGCGACACGCGATTTCGGCGGCCACATCGTCAAGACGAGACGTTTCCCAGGCGTGGTTCTCGTCTGTGACGAATGGTCTGCGGTCCCGGAAGCTGGACACCAAAAATTTAGCATCATCTGGTAAACTCGATTCTGTTGTTGCATTGATCCGATTTGGCGCTCAGTTCGGTGTCCACATGGTGTTCACCGAGGCGCAAAATTGAGTCCACAGCAGCGGAAAGTTTGTTGAAAGATTATCTGGGGACGTAGCTCAGTTGGTTAGAGCGCTGCCCTGTCACGGCAGAGGTCGCGGGTTCGAGCCCCGTCGTCCCCGCCATAGATTCTAAAAGACTTAGAAGCTATGGCAACCCAAAGTGACAATCAAATCTGGGTTCGATAAGGGTGCAATAAGCTGAAAACTGCCCCAAATCGAGGTAGATACAACCCCTGTTTCACCCACGACCTCTGCCCAGACCGGAAATCGACCGAAATGGAACCTGAAGTCATAGGCATTTGGCATCCTTCACCGGGCTGCCTGAACAGGCGTTTCCACCTGTGTTGCAGCCGGGTTCGCCACCATCATCTTTACCACCTTGCTCTGTGCGGCGCGCTTGTTCG
>DAHVZT010000063.1 GCA_027323885.1 Acidobacteriaceae bacterium | reverse complement strand
GAAACAACGGGTTCGCTATCCTGGAATTGAAGTTGGATTGGAAACGTAGCTGGAGAAAACCGAAAGATTGCCGCGCAGCACGATGTGGGGCGCCAACCGGGTGACTGGATTGGGACGAACACCCTCGATGAGAAAGCGCAGCAATGCCTGGACGGCCAGTCTCCCTTGGGTGAAGGGGCGCTGATAGAGAGTGGCCATGACCTCCCCGGCTTCGATCATTGGGATCAGTTCGGAAAATAAATCTGTAGTGATGATGCGAATGCTGCCCGCGCGCCTCCTGTCCCGGATTGCCCTGAGCACGGGCAGGCTGTTCGCTGTGCTTACGTAAAGGCCCTTGATTGTGGGATGCCGCTGCAGCAATGCGATGGTCTCAGCGTATGCTTCTTCGGGATTCTCGTGGGACTCCAACACTGGCAGGAGCGACAAGTGAGGCGCGAGCAATGCCAGAGTGGCGGCAAAGCCTCTTAGTTTTTCAGCGTGGTCGGCGACGCGCAGACTCCCGGTAATGGTGGCGACAGCGCACGCCGAAGGTAGACAGTGGATCAACAACTCCGCAGCCAGCGAGCCGCTGATATATCCGTCGACGGCAATCGAGGCAAGCCGTTCGCTGCGGGGTGCGTCCGAACCGACGCATACCACGGCAGTTCCCCCGGCCTGCAGAGCGTCGATCGCCGGGCCGTGCCTGGACGCATCGCCTGGAGTGCAAATCATCCCATCATAGTTTCCGCCGATCGCTGCTTCCAGCAAACGGGTATCTCCCGAGCCGAGACGCGGATAGTCGGCAAAGTGCATTTCCACGCCTGTAGCGAAGGAGGCAGAGGCGCCGGCGCGAATTCCTTCCTTCAAGGGATCGAAAAAACAAGCGATCTCTTTCGGCAACTGCACGGCGATACGGAGATGACGGTTCAGTTTCAGTGCGCGCGCCGCGAGGTTCGGCCGGTATCCCAGTTTCCCGGCCATGCGAAGCACCCGGTCGCGGGTCGCTGGATTGACGCCAGGACGCGCGTGCAAGGCGCGGTCCACGGTCCCGATGGAGATGCCGAGTGCGTCTGCAATGTCCTTGATCCCGACTTGGCGCAGAGGTGTGCGAGCCGGGGATTCATGGCGCTTTTTTCTTTTTATGCCCGGCAATGGAGCGCTCCGAGGAAAGCTGTCCGGCAGATTGGAACCATCGCTTCCTAAAGTACACGGATTCCTGGAGGACGGATTTTCATCGTTGTCGAGATGGGCTCCAGGCGAATGATTTGGACCGGCGTTTGACAAGCATGGATGGTACACCTATGCTCGTCACGTTAACGCACACAATACGCCCTTTTCGGCCTTCGCAATGTTTTTATGCCAGGTCGCAAGAACTTCTTCCGGGGAGAGTTACCCAGAGCCACTCATGACAGAAGCGACCCAGATTGTTCGAGCGTGGGAGGAGCAGATTGTTTTTCCGACCTATGCGGCCCAACCTGCGGACCCCAATCCCATGTTTCTGGAGAAACGAGTCTACCAGGGCAGTAGCGGCAAAGTGTATCCCAATCCGTTCACAGATCGGATTCGCACGGAAAAAGAGGATCGAAGCTACCGGGCGATCTATCTCGAGAATGAGTATGTGCATTTAATGATTCTGCCGGAGATAGGCGGCCGTATCCATGTGGGACAGGACAAGACGAACGGATACGATTTTTTCTATCGCCAGAATGTGATCAAACCGGCCCTGGTGGGACTGCTGGGGCCCTGGATTTCCGGTGGCGTCGAATTCAACTGGCCGCAACATCACCGGCCTTCGACGTTCATGCCTGTCCATGCCGAAATTGAGCGAGCGGAGGATGGGAGCGCAACCGTCTGGCTGAGCGAGCACGATCCCATGCTTCGCATGAAAGGCATGGTGGGTATCTGCCTGCATCCGGGGCGTTCGGTGGTGGAAGCCAAAGTGCGGCTTTACAACCGCACGCCTTTCGTTCAGACCTTTCTATGGTGGGCCAATGCCGCGGGGCGGGTGCATGCGAACTATCAGGCTTTTTTCCCGCCTGACGTGAGCTTCGTAGCGGACCATGCCAAGCGCGCGATCTCGCATTTCCCAATCGCAAAGAACTTCTATTGCGGCGTGGACTATACGGCGGGCGTGGACCTCCGATGGTACAAGAACATTCCGGTTCCCACGTCCTATATGGTGTTGCAATCCAGGTATGATTTTTTCGGTGGATACGACCATGACCGGCAAGCCGGGTTCGTGCATGTGGCGGACCGGCATATCGCTCCGGGCAAAAAGCTGTGGACCTGGGGAAGCGGCGAATTTGGCCAGGCATGGGACCGTAATCTGACGGACAGCGACGGCCCTTACGTGGAGTTGATGGCCGGAGTTTATACGGACAACCAGCCGGACTTTTCCTGGTTGCAGCCATATGAAACCAGGAGTTTCAGTCAGTTCTGGTATCCGATCCAGAAAATCGGCCCGGTCAGCTGCGCGAACGTCCGCGTGGCGGTCAGCGTCATGCGCGATGGTGAGCGTATCGGCGTGGGAGTGTGTTCGACGGAGAGTTTTCGCGATTGCATGCTATTGGCGAGGGCAGGCGAACAAAATATGTTTGCCAAAACGATGAATATCGCGCCGGGTGAACCCTGGATGGGAAGTTTTTCGACTGATCGCGGGTTGGAAGATTTGTGCTTCGAACTGCGTGATCGAGATGGACATCTGCTGCTCGAATATCACCCCGAACCTGCCCGGAAGTCCGAATTGCCCGAACCTGCGAAGGAGCCGCTCGCGCCCAGAGAGATCGACTCAGCCGATGAACTGTATCTGACCGGATTGCACCTGGAACAGTACCGCCATGCTACGCGCCCGCCGGAGGCGTATTGGGAAGAAGGTCTGCGGCGCGACCCCTGGGATGCGCGCATCAATCAAGCCATGGGACTGGCCGCGCTGCGGCGCGGCGATTTTGAACGCGCAGAATCTTTTTTCCGCACCTGCATTGCGCGCCTCACGACCCACAACTCGAATCCCCGCGACGGCGAGCCATTCTACAATCTCGGGCTTACCCTCGCATGGCAGGAGCGAGGGGAGGAGGCATATGCGGCTTTCTACAAGGCCGCCTGGAACTATGCATGGCGCAGTGCCGCCTTCTACGAGATGGCGAAAATCGCCTGCGCGCGCGGCGATCTGGCGGAAGCCTTGACGCGGGTGGAAGAGGGGCTCAAGACGGATTCGGAAAACCTGAAGGCGCGCGATCTGCAAATTGCTGTCTTGCGGCGTATGAACCGGAAACAGCAGGCGTGGCATTTGCTTCACGGGGTCCTGCGGCAGGACCCGCTCGATCTTCTTGCGCATGCGGAAAAATTTTTCCTGGAATCTTCGCACTCCCGCAACGCGGACCACGATCTACTGGTAAAGCTGGACGGCGATATACAAGCCGCACTGGATATCGCCTACGACTACGCAGGGGCAGGGCTGCTGGAGGAAGCTCAGGTATGGCTGCAAACGGTTGCCGCAGGTACAAACACGGAGTATCCGATGGTTTTCTATACGCTGGCATGGCTGGCGGATCGTCTCGGGGACAGGTCAGCGCCGGACGCCTATAGAAAGCGAGCCGCGAGCGCGCCTGGGTTGTACTGTTTTCCTTCGCGTCTGGAAGAAATGGTGGTTTTAGAGGCAGCCTTGCGGCGGGACCCAAAAGACCCAAAGGCCAACTACTATCTAGGCGATTTCTACTATGATCGCAAGCGCTATGAGGAGGCGATCGCATGCTGGCGAGCTTCTGTAGCGGAGGATCCGGGCTTCTCCATCCCGTGGAGGAACCTGGGAATCGCTGAATATAACGTTCGACATGATGCACAAGCGTCTTTAAGCGCGTATGCGAATGCTTTCCAGGTGAACCAGGCCGATGCCCGGCTGCTCTACGAATTGGATCAACTGAAGAAGCGCATGAGGTTCAAACCGGAGGAGCGCCTTGCCGCACTGGAATCTCACGCCGATTTGGTCGGGCAACGCGATGATCTGAGCCTGGAGCACATCACTCTGCTGAACCTTACCGGCCAGCACGAGCGGGCGCTTGAGATTCTTTTGAGCCGGCGTTTCAATCCCTGGGAGGGAGGCGAGGGCACAGTATCCGGCCAGTATGTGGAAGCGCATACCGCTCTGGGGCGGATTGCGCTCGAAGCGAACGACTTTGCTCAGGCGCGAATACACTTCCAGAAAGCCCGGACCTATCCGGAAAATCTCGGTGAGGGTAAGCATCTGCTGGTTCTGGAGCGTCAACTCGATTATTGGGAGGGATTGACGCTGGAGAGGGCTGGAAATAAGGCTTCGGCGCAAGAGTTCTACCGCGCAGCAGCCGCGTCGCTGGCCAGCATTTCAGTACATAGCTATTACCGCGCGCTGGGGCTGCGAAAACTTGGTCACGAAGATGAAGCGCAGGCAGTGCTGGAGGGGCTTGGCTTCTATGCCCAACAGCATCGGGGCGATGATCCCTCAATCGACTACTTTGCTACATCGCTGCCAAACTTTCTTCTGTTTAAGGACGATTTAAAAGAACGCAATCTCGTCCATTGCATGCTCCTGCAAGCTTATGCCGAGCTTGGCTTGGGGCAAACCGCGCGTGCGCTGCAACTTTTCCTTGAAGTTTTGAAGTTGGAGCCGAGCAATGCCGCCGCTCGGCAGGAGCTGTCCCACTGGAACAACGCAGGGACTGTGCGGGATCCGGCCCGTGGCTAGAGGACACATTCCTGGCGTCCATGACTCAGAGGAAATTTCAGGCTGCGCTGAAAACCATGTGAGCCTTGAGTATGTATGGCTGGTTTGCGGAGTCGCTGCCATCGCCGGACTGCTTTTCGGCTTCGACATTGCGGTGATCAATGGCGCTATCGTCTTTCTGCGGGTCCAGTTTCATCTCACGGATTTTCAAACTGAGTTCGCGGTCAGCAGCTTGTTGTTCGGCTGCATTGCCGGAGCCGCGGTCGCTGGCTGGCTCAGTGATCGGTATGGGAGAAAGCGCGTGCTTTCTCTCTCCGCGTTGCTATTTGCGGCGTCTTCCCTGGGAGCGGCGCTGCCCCGAGACTTTCCGCAGTTTGGAGTGGCCCGCTTTATTGGCGGCATCGCCATCGGTGTGGCGTCCATGCTGGCGCCACTGTATATCGCGGAGGTGTCCCCGGCGCGAATTCGTGGCCGGCTGGTCTCGCTGAATCAGATGGCTGTCGTTACAGGGATTCTGCTGGCCTATGTTGTCAACTGGATGCTCTCCTTTTCGGGCGCATCCAGTTGGCGCTGGATGTTCGCTGTGGCGATGGTGCCTTCTCTCGGGCTGTTTACCGGTCTTTTTTTCGTGCCGGAAAGTCCACGGTGGCTGATGGAGCAAGGGCGGACATTGGACGCTCGGCTCGTCCTTGAGCGGGTGGAAGGTGGGGAGCGGGCGCAGGCTCAGCTCCTGGAGATTCAAGAGTCGTTGAAGCTGGAGGCCAGCACATTCAGAGATCTGCTGACGCCCGCGCTGAGGCGGCCGCTGTTCCTGGTCGTAGCACTTGCCATTCTGCAGCAGATTACCGGCATCAATTCGGTTCTTTTTTACGGCTCGATCCTATGGCAACGGGAATTGGGAGGGCATAGCATCTCTGCCGCAATCGGCGCCAATGCGGCGATCGGCCTGATGAATTTCGTGGTTACGTTGGCGGCGCTTTGGCTGATCGAACGGTCAGGACGGCGGCCGCTGCTCATGTTTTCAAGCGCCTGCATGGCGGTTTGCCAATTGGTCCTGGGCCTTGCGTTTCTGCTTCACCCACCGCCCGCGCCGCTCGTTTTGGGAGCGATGCTGCTCTGCGTCGCGGCCTTTGCTGTAGGGCTCGGACCGGCCACATGGGTGTTGATGGCGGAACTGTTCCCGACGCGAATTCGAGGACGTGCCATGTCGATCGCCAATGTGGCGCTGTGGATGGCGAGCGCCTTGCTGACATTTACGTTTCTTTCCCTGGCGCGCGCGATTACGATCACTGGCGCCTTTTGCCTCTATAGCTTTTTATGCGTGCTGACATTTTTGCTGGTTTGGCGCATGGCTCCCGAGACCAAGGGGAAAACGCTTGAAGAGATCGAGGCATGGTGGCGGAAATGATGCTGGCGAAAACATGGAGGATCTCTCGTTGGGAAAGCTAATGCGTTTGGGTGTAATGCCGATCTCCGTGGTCTGCATCTTGTGCGCCGGCTGCAAACGTTCCGCACCGCGGATGGCCGCAAAATCTGTGACGATCGATGGCCGCAGCGGCGGCCGCATCTTCGACGGCATCGGGGCGGTGAGCGCGGGCGCGTCCTCACGCCTGTTGATCGACTACCCGGAGCCGCAGCGAAGCCAGATTCTCGATTATCTTTTCAAGCCCAATTATGGTGCGGCATTGCAGCATCTTAAGGTGGAAATCGGCGCGGATGTGAACTCGACCGATGGCTCGGAACCAAGCTATGCACGGACGCCGTCCGACAGGAACTTTACCCGCGGGTACGAATGGTGGTTGATGAATGAAGCACGCAAACGCAATCCGAACATTGTTCTGGACTCGCTAGCATGGGGTGCGCCCGGCTGGGTAGGCAAGTTCTACTCCAGGAAAAACGCAGAATACATTGCGGGCTTTCTACAAGGAGCGAAACCCACTTATGGTTTCGATATTGCCTATACCGGCGATTGGAATGAAACTCCTTTTGACGCCGATTATGTGAAGACTTTGCGCAAAGTTTTAAACCGGCGCGGGATCAAGGCCGGGATTGTTTGTTGCGATGAGTATCCGGGAGAAGGCGGGGGGCAGTGGAAAATACTTGATGCGATGCGGCAAGACGCCAAACTGAATGCGGCCATCGCAGTGGTTTCCGTCCACTATCCACGTGAGCAAGGAAAACTTACCACCCCGCCGGAGGCGCGAGATATAGGGAAACCGTTGTGGTCGAGTGAAGACCAGCCGGCTTCGAGTGCAACCAACATCCTGTCGCGCGACTGGAGTGTGGGCGGCCGCTTGCTGGCGCAACTATATAACGAAAACTATCTGAAGGGCGGTTTTACTGCGACCGAGATATGGAGCCCGGTTACTTCCTACTACGATATTCTTGCCGCCCCGAACTCCGGGCTTATGGATGCGAACGCTCCGTGGTCGGGGAATTATCGTGTGCAGGGCGCGATTTGGGCAACGGCGCACACAACCCAATTTGCGCAGCCTGGATGGCAGTATCTGGATTCCTCTTGCGGCTATCTGCCGGAAAAAGGCGACTATGTTGCGTTAAAGTCGCCGAATGGAAGGGACTGGAGCGTCATTCTGGAGACCATCGGAGCGAAGCATCCGCAGCGCGTCACGTTTCGGGTCTCTGCGGGCCTGAATGCGGGTACTGTCCATGTTTGGGAGACCAACGATACAAAGACGTTGGAACACGTGAAAGATGTAAGAGTACACAATGGAAAATTTTCCTACAATTTCGATCCCGACTCGCTTTACTCGTTGACCACCACCACTGGCCAGGGAAAAGGCAATGCCAAGCCACCGCTAGCTGCTGCTTTTCCATTTCCATGGCGGGACGATTTCGAAAAGACGCCGTTGCATGGGACCCCACCTTTTTTATCCAACCAGGATGGCGCATTTGAAGTCAGGTACTGTGCCGGGCGGGCTGGACGTTGCCTGGAGCAGATCATCACAAAAAAACCAATTCCCTGGGGACCACTCCCTGACCCCTGGACGCTGGCTGGAGATGAGGGATGGACGGACTATCGCGTGAGTTCGGAGGTGCGATGGCTCGGCCGAGGCAGCATTTTGCTTCTCGGGCGCATCGATTCGGCCAATGTTTTCGCGGACCAGAAGGCGCGCTTACCCAGCGGCTATATCTTCCGTATCGCTTCCGGCGGTGCATGGTCGTTGCTCTCCTCCGAGTACGGGAAAACCACCCGTATCCTGGCGCACGGCAGGTTCCCTGCCAATCGAAGCAGGTGGCGCAAAATGGCGTTGCTGTTTCGAGGTAACAGAATCTCCGCTTTGCTTGATGGTAAGGTGCTTGCCTCGATTCAGGATAGCGCCCATGCGCACGGTATGTTTGGGATCGGTACGGGATGGAACCAAGCGCAGTTTGACGATGTTGCAATTACCAGCCGCTAGTGTCCTGAGTTGTAAGCCGAACAAGCTCGGGGCGGATGGCGCGAGCCGGTAGCTGAATGCGCCCGAGCACTTGATTGTGCTTGCTGCCGCCTGAGGCGTATTCTTCTTTCAATCGAAACAGGTAACGTACACGTTAAAGACTGGGCCGGAGGTAAAAGGGAGTAATCCGCCCCATATTGCAGTTGATGTTCCTGGTGGAGGGTTCAGCGTAATCC
>DAHVZT010000123.1 GCA_027323885.1 Acidobacteriaceae bacterium | reverse complement strand
GTCTCCCACAATGCCGCGGACGTGAACGTCGGGGCGAACCAGTTGGAGATTATGGAAGTGCAGCGATGAGAGCGGCTGTCCGGCAGCCTTAAAGCTTCCGTGGCGGCGGTGCAGCTTCTAAACCAGCCCTGCTAGACTCGGTTCCAAAGAGATCGTGTAACTCCCGTCCATGTAGAAACGGGAGTTACACGGTGCCATGCGGTCGGGTCCAAGCTTACTTACCGCCGTTCGGGGCAGGCAGCAGCTGGTTGATTTCGCTGACGTTGAATGTTCCCAGTCCGGTGGTGAAATCCCAGCCCGGGGTTGCGCAGTAGGCTCCATTGCAACCGGCCGTGATGTCATGGAATCCAGGAACCGCCTGCAGCACTCCAGTCGCGAGGCTATAGAGATTGGGTGAGGCAAATCCCAACTTGTTGTTACGTGCGGACTCCAGGCGCGCCCAGACGCCGAGCGAGAGCGGCGAAGAAACGCTGGTTCCTCCAATGATGTTCTCCGTCTTGTTGATGTATACAAGCGCGCCCGTTTCCAGTCCTGCGTCCATTGCGATGTCGGGAACCCCCTTGTCTCCCGCCGTGTTGGATGGAACAGCGACGGCCTGCCAGTATGGCGAATATTCGAACTGGCTGATTCCGCCGCCGCCCGCTTCCCAGGCCGTCTCGTTGTTATAGGAGCCGTCACTGTTCACGAAAAGATCCGTGCCTCCCACAGCCACCACGTAGGGTGAGGATGCAGGATAGTTCACCAATGGAGGCCCGCTGTCAGGAACTCCGTTGGTACCGGCCACGGCGCAGGACGCACCGGTATCTCCACTCGAGGCGAACATCGTCTGACCCTGCGCGGCGGCTTCCAGGAAGGTCTGATCGTCGGCAACCATGGAACCGTCCAGATAGGGGAACAGTTCACATTCGCCAAGCGAAGCGCTCCCGGCTTTCGCGACGTCCTGGGCCGCAAAACGGTTGAAGGCCAGCGCAAGGTCGGAGTCGGTCAAAGACGTAGTGTCGTAGATGTAAAGAGTTTTGACCGTTTCGGCCATGCCGGTAGACATCTGGGTGTCCAGGTCCCATTCATCCACACCGCTGACATCGGGACTTGCCAGCCCGACCTGGACAATTTTGACTGGAACCTGCGGAAGGTTATTTTGAGATTCGGCATAACGAAGGTCCGTGATCACGCTGCTTAGATCACCTTCCGCGATGATGGCAATATTGGTGCCCGACCCTGTAGGTGTATTGCCCACATTGTAGGCCTGCTGAAAGCCCTGAGGAGTGAAGAACTGCCCAACGCAAGGACTACCGGCTGGACTGCCTGGCGCGCAAATGGGAAGTCCTCCCGCACAGGCCGCACCTGCAACGCAAATCTCCGACTGCGGAACTATATTCATGCGGCTGGCGTTGTTAAGGCCCAGAACTGCGATCACGATTCCGCTAAGTGAAGCAGGAACTTCGGCGGTCGTCATGTTTGCGTAGACCGTAGTCCCGTTTTGCGAGAACCGATTGATGGATGTGTCGAAAGCCGCACTGGCCTGGGCCGCCGTTGCATCTCCAGTTACAAAGAGATTGTTAGGCTCGACCTGTACATTGGTGAAACCCTGACTGGTGAGATAGCTGACAACCGACTGCACCTGGGCAGATGTCGGAGCGTAGTTAGATAAGAACTGAGTGGGAGTGATCGTAGTTCCGTATAGCGGGGAGCTTGGAGTATTTTCATTTTGCACGAGCTGTTGGAGAGCGCTCTTATTCTGGATCCCAAGCGCCACCGCGATGCGCAGAGGAGTACTGGAAGGGAGTTGTCCTAGATTGGTTGCGTTAACCAGCATGGTCCCCACTCCCTGCGTAGCGGTCGGCACCCAACTGGTCTGCGCGACACCGGACCTAAGGCCAGCTAAAGAAAGGAGAGCGAGAGAGAACGCTGCGATTCTGCCTCTACTTAATCCAAAAATGGGTGACATAGGAAGCCTCCAGATTGCATCTACGGTGCAGAATGTGGCTACGTTGCTGGCGTCTCACAGAATCTGGAAAACCTCTTCGCAACTGTCCGCTGCGCCAGTGGTAGACCTGATGGCTAAATAGGAGTATTCGGCAGATAGCAAGGTTGCCTAGCCATGGGAGCAGTTAGTCCTGCCAAGGTGATTCTTGATTACATTCCCTAGGTACACAGCCTATGCAAGATTTCTGTAAGTCTTTTAGCTGGGAAAGAATGAAGAATTTACATTGCAGCAGGAAAATCTTACAGAGAAGCTAGAGGCAATGAGTAATGGATAACCCGCCAAGTTACAGAGTTCGCCCTACAACGAGACGACCTGCTTAAAGACAAACCTGCGGCAAATGCAGGCTGCATGCGCGTGATCGGCTTTGCCGGGTAGTTTGGCGGAATGGGAAAGGAGCATGGACAGTTGCTGGAATGCAAGTCATTCCAACTGTCCATGCTCCGTAAGGCCACGAAGGCGGAAAAGCTAGAATTAGAGGGCGTTCATGTTCTGCAGGAATTCCGAATTGTTGCGCGCCTTGCCAAGTTTGTCGACAAGAAGCTCCATCGCTTCAACCGGGGACAACGGATTCAGAACCTTGCGCACGAGCCATGTACGCTGCAGTTCATCTTTCGGAATGAGCAATTCTTCCTTACGCGTACCGGAACGCTGGATGTCGATCGCGGGAAACACTCGCTTGTCGACCAATTTGCGATCGAGGATGACTTCCATGTTGCCGGTACCTTTGAATTCCTCGAAGATCACTTCATCCATGCGGGACCCGGTATCGACCAGGGCGGTGGCAATGATGGTGAGCGAACCACCTTCTTCAATATTGCGCGCCGCGCCAAAAAAGCGCTTCGGCCGTTGCAGTGCATTGGAGTCCACACCGCCGGAGAGCACCTTGCCGGAAGGCGGCACAATCGTGTTGTAGGCGCGGGCCAGGCGGGTGATGGAATCGAGCAGGATGACGACATCGCGCTTGTGTTCGACCAGACGCTTGGCCTTTTCGATCACCATTTCCGCTACCTGGACGTGACGCACCGCAGGCTCATCGAAGGTCGAGCTGATGACCTCGCCTTTGACGGAGCGCTGCATATCGGTGACTTCTTCCGGGCGTTCGTCGATCAGCAGCACAATCAGGACGATTTCCGGGTGATTCGCCGTGATCGAGTTCGCGATCGATTGCAGCAGCATGGTTTTGCCGGTGCGTGGCGGCGCGACGATCAATCCGCGCTGGCCTTTGCCGACGGGAGTTAACAAGTCCATGACGCGGCCGCTGATGCTTTCCCGGACGGTTTCCATCTTGATGCGTTCCTGGGCGTAGAGGGGCGTCAGGTTGTCGAACAGAATCTTGTTGCGAGTCTCTTCCGGAGACTCGAAGTTGATCGCCTCAATCTTGACCAGTGCGAAGTATTTTTCCCCTTCATGCGGCGGACGCACATTGCCGCTGATGGTATCTCCGGTTTTCAGGTCGAATTTCCGTATCTGCGAGGGGGAAACGTAGATGTCATCGGGGCCGGGCAGGTAGTTGTAATCCGGAGAGCGGAGAAAACCGTAGCCATCCGGAAGGATTTCGAGGACGCCCTCGGCGAAAATGTGGCCTTCTTTTTCGCTCTGGGCCTGGAGAATTTTGAAGATCAAGTCCTGCTTGCGCAGTCCGCTGGCTCCGGGAATGTCAAGGGAGCGCGCGATACGCGTCAGCTCCGTAATATTTTTTTCTTTAAGTTCGGCAATCGTCATAGGAGTTCTTCAGGTGGTTTTTCAGTCAAGGTGGCGCGGCATTGGAATTTGTGAGGAAGCGCTACAGATGGATGGGCGATGAATTCAGGGTGCTGGATGTGATTGGCTGAAGTGCGGAAGTATGCCGCGCGGAACGGCGCGCAGCTTACGCTGCGCGGCGGTCCTGTACGCGTTTTTTCTGCTCAACGGCCAGATTGTATTCTCCTGAAGGGCTGGCTTTGCGGAAGCGCACGAGCACGTCGTTCATGGTGTCCTGCAGACGGGTCGTGGGCTTGTGCAGTTTGCGAGAAGCTTTGGAAGCGAGCTGACAAAGCTCGTAACGATTGCGTACATGAGTTAATGCACCGAAAATAAGTTGGGACCGCATAGCAATATTTCCTCTCTTCTATTTGTCTTGGGCGGCGCGCCGTTCCTTCTCAGGTTCTGCAGGAATGCAGCTTGCCGCATTCCGAGCCGTGCGTTACTTATGAGGTTAGACGCGAATTCAAAGGTTGTGGATTGTTCATTTTTACGAATAATACGCTCGCATCTCTACTCCTGATTCCGAGCGCAAAAATCTTGGGCGGCATATCACTTGCACGGCACTGGCGATTTTGAGTACGAAGGCGATGCAGAATCCATAACTGCCAAGCCAGGAGGGAGTCCACGCCGAAACTATGGCTTTTCCTTCTTTGGAATCCTTCACTGAACGGGGTTTCGATAGGGAATTCCGAGTGCTCGCCCTAGCGGGAAAGCTCGCCCGTGAATCTTGGCAACTCCTACATTAAAGCCTGCCGGAACAGAGAGTCAACAAAAATCTTGCGGTTCGGCCGGGGAGGCTATCTGCTGGCGGGCTGCTCTCCGGTCAAGGGACGTTGCCACACCCGAACATAATCCACCAGCATCTGGGCGGGAAATTGAGTGGACCGGTCGGGCGGTCCGGGCCAGTCCCCACCTACAGCCAAGTTGAGGATAAAAAAGAACTTGCCTTGGTCGAAGGGCCAGACTGCGCCCGCCGGCAAGCTTGATCGCAGGAAAGTCGCATAAACATTGGAGGGACTGTCCACGTAATACTGAACCTTGCCCGGCGACCAGATGAGTCCGTAATTGTGGAACCCCTGCGACCACGGCACGCCGCCCGGAGCCAAATACCGCTCGCCGAGGGCAGTTCCCGTGAATCCCGGGCCATGAATGGAGCCGTGGATCGCGGTGGGCTCTTTTCCAATGTTTTCCATAATGTCGAGCTCGCCACAAGCCGGCCAGCCAACTTGCTGGATGGAGTCGCCCAACATCCAGAAGGCAGGCCACAGCCCAGCGCCCGCGGGGACGCGTATGCGCGCCTCCATACGGCCATACTGAAAGCTTTTGAGGCCTTCCGTTTTGATTCGCGCGGAGGTGAACTTGCCACTGGCCGTCCTCCGCGCGAGGATGTGCAGGTATCCGTCGCGCCCGACATACAGGTTCGGTTTCCTGGCCGCGCAGGGTGAGGCGTTCGATCCATAGGCGCAGTAGGTTTCCAGTTCGTGGTTTCCCCAGTGCCCGTAGCCCGTTTCTTCCCTCCAATTGGCCGGGTTGGGTCGCCCGGCACTGGTGAATTCCTCCGCCCAGACCAGTTTTTCCTTTGCGGAATGTGGCAGCGGAGCAGGCGCGGGGGTGCCGGACGCAGCACTTGCCGCCTGTGCAGCCCGGCGAGCCGGTCGAGCGGCAGTCGTGAGTCCACCCGCCATACCGGCCAGACACATGTTCAAAAGGATCCGCTTTGCAAGTTGGAACTTCATCCGAGTGGGACCTCCATGCGGACGTGTCGGCCGCTGCGTGAATCTCTTCCGAAGCAGGCGGGAGGTAAGCAGCAGACAATCATGCTCTTTAAGCCCAGTAACTGCGGTCCAGCGTACGGTACTGAATCGCCTCGGCGAGATGCTTGACGGCTAGGTCCGCTTCACCTTCCAGGTCAGCAATGGTGCGCGCAACCTTAAGAATGCGGTCATGCGCGCGAGCGCTCAACCCCTGCTGCTGCATGGCGCGCTCCAGCAGCCGTTCGGCTTCCGACGACAACTCGCAATACATGCGAATCTGGCGCGTGCTCATCTGGGCGTTGCAATAGATTGGCTCCGAACCTCCGGCAAAACGGTTGGCCTGCCGTTCCCTCGCGGCTAGTACGCGACCGCGAATCTGCTGCGATCCTTCGGCTGCGGACCCACCGCGCAGTTCCTTGTATTGGACAGCGGGGACTTCAATATGAATGTCAATGCGATCCAGCAGCGGCCCAGAAACTTTGGACACATAACGCTGAATCATCGGCGGGGTACACATGCACTGGCGGGACTTGTCGTTGAAGTAGCCACACGGGCAAGGATTCATGGCCGCAGCCAGCATGAAACGGGCTGGAAAGCTGAGCGACATGGAAGCTCGTGCGATGGTGACGTGGCCGTCTTCCAGCGGCTGGCGCAGAACTTCAAGCACGTTCCTGGGAAACTCCGGCAGCTCGTCTAAAAAGAGCAGGCCGTTGTGCGCTAGCGAAACTTCGCCGGGCCGCGGAATCGCGCCGCCGCCGATGAGGCCAGCGTCGGAAACGGTATGGTGCGGGGAACGGAAGGGCCGCTGGGTCACCAGTCCCGTTTCGGAGTTCAGAACTCCTGCGACAGAGTGGATCTTGGTGGTCTCCAGCGCTTCTTCAAAATTCAGCGGCGCCAGGATCCCTGGTAGGCGCTTGGCCAGCATCGTCTTGCCGGAACCGGGCGGCCCAATCATCAGAATGTTGTGGCCGCCGGCCGCCGAAACTTCCAAGGCGCGCTTGGAGGTGTGCTGCCCGCGCACATCGCAGAAGTCGAGCGGAAAATGCTGCATCTCGCCGAGCAGTCCACGGGTGGCCACGCGAATCGGCTGCGCATGAATGCCGCCATTGGCAGCCGAGTTGAGCAATTCGCGAACTTCGAGCAGGCTCTGGACGCCGTAGACATCCACGCCTTCGACGACCGCGGCCTCCCGAGCGTTTGCAGCCGGTATGAGCAAATTCTTGATTCCGCGTTCGCGCGCCGCGACCGCGATCGGGAGCATTCCCTGCACCGGGCGCAGACTGCCGTCCAGACCAAGTTCGCCGACGAGCAGAAAGTTGCTGAGGTCGCGCAACTGCAAACTGCCATAGGCCCCCAGAATTCCGATGGCCATCGGCAGGTCGAAACCGGACCCTTCTTTCTTTAGGTCCGCGGGAGCCAGATTGATGGTGATATGCGTGGGCGGAACATCGAATCCGGAGTTCTTGATGGCGGCCCGCACCCGGTCGCGGCTCTCGCGAACGGCCGCGTCAGGGAGGCCCACGGTATGGAAATGGTCCTCCGTTGTCTTGATGCCGGAGAAGTCCACTTCCACGTCGATGATGTTCGCGTGTATGCCGTAAACGGCTGCGCTGAACGATTTGAAAAGCATAACGGGGAGGTTTGCCTTGTAGTTGTTGCGTGAGTATAGCATCCGGACTGCGTTTGGTATGCTGAACCTGCGCTCTATCCCATCTGCACTGCCACCAATCGCGGCGGAAGTGAAGCGACAAGGGTTGCGGGGTGGAATGTCAGGAACTCTGTCCTCTATCTCCGCACGAAAGGACACGATGTCGACCACTACCGCTCGCCAGCCCTCCTCCAGCACTTCCCGCCAGCCTTCCTCCCCAACCGGACGCCTGCTCTCGCTGGATGTGCTCCGCGGCATCACCATCGCTTTCATGATTCTGGTGAACAACAATGGCGACGAGGAACATGCGTATGCCCAATTGCAACACGCTTTCTGGAACGGCTGGACCGCGACCGACCTGATTTTCCCCACCTTTTTGTTTCTGGTAGGCGTCTCGATTGTCCTGGCGTTCGAGTCCCGTCTGAATCGCGGAGCGACGCGGAAATCGCTGCTTGTGCATTCCGTGCGCAGAGCGGCAATCCTGTTTCTGATTGGCGTTGTGCTGCACGGCTATCCTCATTTTCACCTGCACACGCTGCGCATCTACGGCGTGTTGCAGCGGATTGCAATCTGCTTCCTGCTTGCGAGCGCCCTATATCTGTGGGACCAAAGAGTCTCCAGCAAAGTGACGGTGATTGTGATCGCATTGCTGGGCTATTGGGTCCTGTTGAGATGGGTGCCGGTTCCGGGGTACGGCCTGCCGGGAAGAGACATTCCGCTCTTCGACCCGAGGGCCAACCTGACCGCCGTGATCGACCGGCATTTGTTTCCAGGACGGCTCTACAACGGCTTCCGCGATCCTGAGGGCCTGCTGAGTGACCTGCCCGCTCTGGCGACCACTTTGCTCGGCGTGCTGACCGCGATCTGGCTGCGTTCCCCACGCAGCGCTGTGCGGAAGGCCGTGGGCATGGCCACCGCTGGGCTCTCCGCAATTGCGCTGGGCCTGATATGGAATCCCTGGTTCCCTATCAATAAAAACCTGTGGAGCAGTTCCTTTGTCCTGTTCGCAGCGGGATGCAGCATGACGGGTTTGGCGATTTGTTACTGGGCCGTGGAAATTAAACAATGGCGGCGGGGATGGACTTACGTGTGGCTGGTCTTCGGATCCAATGCCATCTCCGCGTATGCGCTCTCGGAATTCCTGAGCGCGAACCTGGGCGCCATTCACGTGCATACCTCAGGCGGGACGCTGAAGTTGCAGCGGTATCTGTTCCTGCGGGTGTTCGCGCCCGGCCACGATCTTGCGGTCGCCTCTCTGCTCTATTCCATCTGCTTTGTCGCGGTGTGCTTTGTGCCGATGGCGGTGCTTTACCATAAAAAAATCTTCATCAAGGTTTAAGCGAGAACCGGGAAGAAGCGAGGAACGCTTCCTGAGGGATCTGGTTACAACTCCACCGCCATGGCGACGGAATTGCCCCCACCGAGGCAAAGCGCGGCGACGCCCTTCCGGGCGTCCCGGCGCATCATCTCGTAGATCAACGTAATCAGCACGCGCGCGCCGCTGGCCCCGATGGGATGTCCGATCGCGACCGCACCGCCGTTCACATTGACTTTTTTCATGTCAAGTCCAAGTTCGCGTGAGACGCCAAGGGCCTGCACTGAGAATGCCTCGTTCAACTCATAGAGATCCACCTCATCCCGCTGCCAACCGGCCTTTTCCAGTACTTTGCGAATGCCGGTCACCGGCGCCATCATCACCCACTTGGGCTCCACCCCACTGGTGGCTTGCGCCCGTATGTGAACCATCGGCTTGAGGCCGAGAGCGGCGGCCTTTCTGGCCGACATGACAAGCAGCGCACCTGCACCGTCATTCACACCCGGAGCATTGCCCGCCGTGACCGTGCCATCTTTTTTGAACGCGGGCTTGAGTGCGCGCAGGGCCTCGAGGCTCGCGTCCTCACGAACGGACTCATCGTGCTTGAACACCGTGGGCGACTCACCTTTCTTCTTCGCGGGAATCTCCACCGGAAAAATCTCCGCATTGAATCTGCCGGCCTTGTGCGCCGCGGCGGATTTGCGATGCGACTCGAGCGCGTAGGCGTCCTGCTCGTCGCGCGTAATGCCATACTTCTCGGCGACGTTCTCGCCGGTCATTCCCATGTGGTAGTTGTTGTAAACATCCCAGAGCCCGTCATGGATCATGCTATCGACGGCAACGCTGTTGCCCATGCGAAATCCTTTGCGCGCCTGCGGCAGCAGATACGGCGCATTGCTCATTGACTCCATGCCGCCTGCGACGACAATCTCGGCATTCTCAGTCTGAATGGCCTGCGCCGCAAGCCCCACCGCTTTCAGACTGGAGCCGCAAACTTTGTTGATGGTGAGGGCGCTGACCTCCGGAGGAAGACCGCCGAAGATGGCCGCCTGGCGCGCGGGATTCTGCCCCAGGCCAGCGGACACGACGTTGCCCATGATGCATTCTTCAACCAGCGCGGGATCGATCCCGGCGCGGTGAACAGATTCACGTACCACCATCGCGCCAAGTTGAGGTGCGGAAAAATCCGCCAGCGAGCCAAGAAACTTTCCTACCGGCGTACGCACTGCGGCAACGATGACAACATCTTCCATAACGAACCCTCGCGAATACTGAATTGAATTCCGCCAACCGAAGAGTATACGGCGGCTTTCCCGCAACTGGCAGACGCGCGGAAGCGCTGCGTGCCTGCCGGCCTGCTTGCATCCTTCGCCACATTGAACTCGGCGGAAATATTCTGGGGAGCTTGATCTCTTAGCCATTGCGCTTTCGTCCACCCATGCAGGAGTCATCGAGGTTGCATGGGATTGCGATCGCGGATCCGAAGTGTGAAGCGCGTTATTTTTGCGGCGCCGTCACGCGATGGTTGGCAAAGAGTGATGAAGAAAAATCATTTTTTTCTTGACAATGATTTTTTTGAAAACTATACCTTCGTGTAACTGCGGTGCGATTCCGCAGTACTCGATGTACACATCGAAAGGGAGAATAGTTGATATGGCAACCAAAAAGGCAGCAAAGAAAGCAACGAAGAAGGCAGTAAAGAAGACAGCGAAAAAGAAGTAACGCAACCTGCGAAAGGCAAAACAAGAGAGGGAGTGCTGAAGCACTCCCTCTCTTGTTTTTGGTGTGCGCTATTTCGAGTTGTCCTTTTGCGCAGCGCCGGTTAGGCTCAGGCAAAGACATGACGCGCCGACGCTGGATCGCAGATGAATGGACAGATACTTCCGCATTTCTGCTCGAGGAGCAGGCCGCTCATCTTTCGCGTGTGCTGCGGGCGCAACCGGGGCAGCAATTTGATGTCGTCGCGGGAGATCGCGTGTACCGCGGCACGATTGTCAGCGCGGCGGACAACCGGGTGGAGTTCTCGCTGGACCGGAGAATTGAAACCGCGGCATCGCTTCCGCTGGCTGTGGCGCTTAGCATCGTGCGCTTCGAGCGGTTCGAGTGGGCCGTTGAAAAACTTACCGAACTGGGAGTGGCGCAAATTATTCCGCTGGCCGCGCAACGCAGCGAAAAGCACCTGGTGCAAGCCGCCGCGAAACGCCTCGAGCGATGGCGCAAGATTACCCGCGAGTCCGCACAGCAGTCCCGTCGCGGCGACGTGCCCGAGATTTCCGATATCATGCGCCTGCCGGCGCTTTTTGCTTCCTGCGGCGAACTGCCTCGCCGGGCACGCCTTCTGCTTTCCGAGCGGGAGGATGCCGCGATGTTGCAGGATTTGCAAGAGGAAATCGCCAAGGAAAAATCGCCAGGAGTCGAGCCAAGTGCGAAGGTTTACGCAGCGATCGGACCGGAGGGCGGATGGACAGAGACAGAGAGCACGATGTTCGCCGAACAGCAATGGCAGCCGGTGAGTCTTGGGCCGCGCATTCTGCGCACCGAAACGGCCGCCATCATGTTGGCCAGCGTGCTGAATATCTGGCTCGGCGAGTAGCATCCGCGACGCCGGTCCCGGCGAATCTGGAATTCAGAAACAGCTCTGCGGAAACCGGTCTAGTTGAAAATGTCTCGCACCTTGGCGAAGAAGCTGCGGGCAGACGGTTTGTTCTCGACCGTCAATGTCTCGGCCAACTGGCGCATCAGTTCCTTCTGCTGCTTGGTAAGCTTCTTGGGAACCTGCGCAATGACCTGCACAATCAGGTCTCCGCGGCCGTGATCGTTCAGATACGGGACACCCTTGTTGCGCAGACGAAATTCGGTTCCGCTCTGCGTCCCTTCGGGAATTTTGAGCTTGATCTCGCCTTCGAGTGTGGGGATCATCAGCTCGGTGCCCAGCGTGGCCTGCGGAAATGAGATTGGCAGCGCGTAATGGAGGTCGTTGCCTTCACGCTCGAAAAACGGATGCGGTTCGACGGAGACGACGACATACAGATCGCCGGCCGGTCCGCCGAATCGTCCAGCGTCCCCTTCGCCCTGATAGCGGATGCGCATGCGATCTTCAATGCCGGCAGGCACGGTGACCGTGATGGTATGTTCCGCCGATTGCCGGCCCTCCCCACGGCACGCGCGGCAGGGATCCTTGACGATGGTACCGGCGCCGCTGCAAACCGGGCAGGTACGGGCGACGGAGAAAAATCCCTGCTGGAAGCGGACTTGACCGCGCCCCCCGCATTGCTGGCACACGGACGGACCCTTGCCGGGTTCCGCGCCGGTGCCCTGGCAAGTGGAGCAGTTCTCCATCCGTCGAATCCTGATTTCACTCTGCTTGCCGAATACGGCTTCTTCGAACGTGAGTGTCAGTTCATACTGCAGGTCGCGTCCACGCTGCGCACGGGAGGCACGGCGGCTACCGCCGGCATTGAACATCTCGCCGAAGATGTCGCCAAAAATGTCGCCTAGATCGGGCATTCCGGCGAACCCGCCGCCATCCGAGCCTGCGCCATTGCTGACGCCCGCATGGCCAAAGCGATCGTAGGCCGCGCGCTTGTCCGGATCGGAGAGTACCTGATAGGCCTCACTCGCCTGTTTGAACTTTTCCTCGGCGGCCGGATCATCGGGGTTTCTGTCCGGGTGGTATTGCATGGCAAGTTTGCGGTACGCACTCTTCAGCTCCTGGTCGGATGCCGAGCGGTCCACGTTGAGAACTTCATAGTAATCGGCTTTTGTCACGCGGGCAGTTGGGCTCATGCTGATTTCTGTTTGGGATTGTTGGCAACGCGTACGAGCGCCGGGCGAAGCAGCCGGTCGCGCAGCGTATAACCTCGGCGGACCTCTTCCATCACCTGCTGGTCGGGCAGGTCATCGCGGTCCACCATCTCGATCGCCTCATGCATGCGCGGATCGAAACGCGATTCCGAGGTGGGCACCGGTTGCACTCCCAGCGCCCGGAGAATCTCCTCCATTTGCCGGACGATCAGGTCCACGCCGGAACGAAGCTGGTCCGCAGTTCCCTGGGAACGAAGCGCCAGCTGAAAATTGTCCAGCACGGGCAGAAACTGTTCGATCGCATTGACGAGTGCGTAATCGCGATATTCCGTCCGCTCCCGCGCCTCACGCTTGCGATAATTATCAAAGTCTGCCTGCAGGCGTGCCAGCCGGTCGAGAAGCTGATCTCGTTCTGCTTCAAGGCGGTCCATTTCCGCGCGGGGCACCATCTCTTCGGCCCGCTCCGCTGAGGCATTTTTCCGGTCCCGCTGCTCTTCTTGTTGCCGCCCGTCCGATCCGTTCAACGGTTCGTCTACAGCAGTCCGCGGCTTGTTCCCGTCTTCCGTTTTCATGGGTTCATCGTCTCGCATATATCTTTCTTCCAAACAAAAGGTTTGGTCCGATCAGAAATCGCCGGCCAGGTCCGGATTCCGCAATCAGCCCGCAATCAATCCGCCGCCTGCCGGACAAACGGCAGGCACAGAGGGGACTTTTTCGCCACCGGATTGGCCAAGGACCTACTCTTTCATTGTACCTAGGCGACGCAAGGAAGTGGTAGGCGCGAGCCATGCATTCCCGGCCGGCCTTCGCCCATGGCGGCAGATCGCGCTTCTGGCCTATTGCGGAGACCTGGCCCAGCGTCCGAAAAGATCCGCAATATAGTTGACGGTGCAGATGGTGCTCGCGTACTGCATACGGGTGGTCCCGATTACGCCCACGGTCCCAAGATGCTCCTGCCCTCGACGGGCCGGAGCGGCGACGAGCACCAGGTCGCGCATTTCCGGAATGGTTTCTTCCAGTCCGACGACGACTCGTACGGAAGTGTTGTTGCTGTTGACGTAGGCGCTCAGCAGATCGATCACGCGCTGCTTCTCTTCCAGGGCGAGGAAGATCTGGCGCAAATGCTTGCTGTCCGCTTCGCTGTCCATCAGATTGGCCACGCCTTCGACAAAAACGGATTTGTCCTGCACCGTACGGTCCATGGCGCACTTTTCCCAAAGCTCTTCGAGCGAGCGCAGAATCCTGTTGTATTCACTCCGCTCCCGCTCCATGCGGCGGCCCAGTTCCTGGCGAATGCGCTCCAGGGTCCATCCATGGAAGTTCGTGTTCAGATAATTTGCGGCGGTTTCAAGTTCGACGGCCGTAAGGTCGCGCTGGAGCGTCATAAGACGATCGCGGACGGACCCGGCGGTGGTTACGAGAACGGTCAACACGCGTGCGGGAGAAAGGCGCACAAAATGCACATGCTCCAGCAGCTCGCGTTCTCCGGGAGCGGTCAAAGCAAGACCAACGCCCCCGGACAACAGGGCGAGAATATGCGAGGTGCGGGCAAAAAAGTCCGTCGCGCTCGCGACTCCGGTAAATGTCTCTTCAATCTGCTCGCGCGTGGGCTGCGGCAGCGCCTTCGGCGGGGAAGACATGCGATGAAGAAGCTGTTCCACGTAGAAGCGAAACGCCTGTGCCGTCGGGACGCGTCCGGCGGAGGTATGCGGCTGCTCCAGATAGCCGGATTCGGACAGGTCGGCCATGACATTGCGGACGGTCGCCGCGCTCAGGCCTTCGCGGTTCTGCTGGCGGGCAATGGCCTGGGAAGCGACGGGATCCCCGTTGGCGATGTAGTTTTCGACAATGGCGGTCAGCACCAGACCTTCGCGCGCGCCAAGCCGCGCAACATCATGCGACTGGTCCGAAGGTTTCCTTCTGTTTGCGCCGGTGTCCATACAAGTTCATATCTCACGTTTAGTTGCAGGCGTCAAGCCAGGACGCAAGCCAGGACGCAAAGCGGGATTCAATGCGTTTCTTTCCCTATGCCGGGCGGCGGGGTAACCGGCACGTCGGGACTTCCTGAAATGCTGATCCTTCTCCACAGAATGCGCAGGGTGGCAATGAGTGGGACGGAGATCAGCGCTCCCACCACACCGGCGATTTCCGCGCCAGCCAGCACGCCGAAAATCTGCACCACGGGAGAGACCTCCAGGGACTTGCCCATGATCCTGGGCGCGTTGACATAGTCCTGCACCAACCGCCAGCACCCGAGAAAAATAAACAGGACGAGCATGTGAGGGTAGCTCGACAAGATGGCGATGACAAAGACCGTGAGCGCCGCCAGGGCCGGACCTACGACCGGAACAAACTCGAACATACCCGCGAGCGGGCCGAGAAGAAATGCATACGGGACCTTCATGAGACTCAGCCCCGTGGTATAGGCGACAAAGGTAAGCAGCGCGAGAGTCAACTGCGCCCGGATATAGCTGCCGAGCATCATGTCAATATCGCCGACGATGCCGCGGAGGGTCCATCGCTCCTGCGAATTCCGTCCGGCATCCACCAGGCCGTTGGCCATCGCACGGCCGTCCTTTAGAAAAAACAGGCTGAGGATCGGAATCAGAACCAGCCACCAGATGTGCCGCGCCGGTTCGGCCAGCCTCGCTCCCAACATTTTTCCGTAGCCAAGGATCTGGCCGCGGTGAGAAATGAGGAATTCCTGAATCTCCGCCTGGGTTGCGCCGCTCCATCCGCGCCTGTTGCCCACTTGCGAAACCAATTGGCCGGAACCCATCCGGTCGAGCAAGATGGGCAGGCTTTGCACCAGGGACTTGCCTTCCCGCGCGATCCGGGGACCGATGATGAAGCCGAGGCCGATGAGCAGAGCGACCAGCAGCAGATAGACCGCCGCAATCGCGGGGATTCTCCCATGCAGCGGATGCTGCAGCACCAGCACCAAGGGCTCCACGAAATAGGCGAACAGCGTGGCGAAAACGAACAGCGTAATGGTTTCGCGGGCGCCATAGAGGAAGGCGATGCCCAGGACAAATATCAAAGCCGTAAAAAGGACGCGCGCGGCTTTCGGATCCCAGAATTTAGAGAGCACGTGTCACCCGGATCCTTTGAAATGGACAGTTGTCCGTTGGTTCGCCAGCTCAGGTTATGGCTTCCCCGCTCGGGGCATCCCGGCGGGGCAAAGTACGGGTTGATGAGACGAGGGAAAAGCGGGGGCGGTTGTATGGCCGGCCCCGGTTTGCCGTCCGCAGGCTCAAACGCGATGGAACCTGATCGCTCTCGAGCAACAGGCGAGAAGCGCGCGGTTCAAGCGGAAAACGGGACTGCGGCGCAGTCCCGTTCAGGCACAACTTGAGTCAGCGATCGTTCTTGCGAAGCGCGGGTGACTACATGGCGAATCGTTCCGTCCACGGAGTCGCGGCCTTCAGCGCTTCATTCACATTGTTGATGTTTCTGACTCCCTCATCCTCCAGCCATTTCTCAAACGCCTTGGCGCCCTGCTTGGCATAGACGGGAATTCCGTCTTTCCAGGTCGCGCGGCCGCAGAGCACGCCATTGAATTTCGCTCCGGATTCGGCAGCCAGTTGGAGAGTCTCAATGAACACAGGATTCGATACGCCTGCCGAGAGATAAATGAACGGCTTGCTGGAGGCTTCCGCGGCATGACGGAAATGCTCAAGAGCCTGGGCGCGGGTGTACGCCGAAGCGCCCTTGCATGCCCTGGTTCCCTCCACATACTCCATCTGGATGGGGACTTCGACCTTCAACACGTCGACGCCATATTTCTCTTTGGTGAATTCGGCCATGGAGCCGCGGGTGATCTCCGGCTTCTTTCTTGCATACTCGATGGCCTTCTCGTCGCCGCCCTCCGCATCGTAGCCAACGAACTCCAGAAAGAAGGCGATATCGTTCGCCCGGCACTCATCGCCGATGCGCTCGATGAAGGCATGCTTGACGTCGTTGATTTCCTTTTTTTCGAAAGGGGTGTAATAGAGCAGCACCTTGACGCAGTCCGCGCCTTCCTGCTTCAGGCGGCGCACCGACCAGTGGTCGAGCAGGTCCGGCAGACGGCCCGGCTCCGACGCATCGTATCCGGTCTTTTCATAGGCCAGCAGGAGTCCCTTGCCGTTGCGCTTCTTGCAGGCAGGAAGGCCAAACTCCGGATCGAGCAAAATCGCCGACGCATGGCGCGTCAGAACTTGCGTCACGAGTTCTTTAAACTCCACCAGCGCGTGGTCGTCTACCTCGGAACCTCTTTCTTTGGCCAGCGACTTCTTCAGCGATCCGCGCTGATCCATTGCGGCGGCCGCAATCACGCCGCGCTCATCGGAGACGGCCTTCATACCGGCCAGTTTGCCGGGGGTAAGTTTCATCGTCATTGCACTCCTCTGGTCGATTCTGTTCCGACTATGATTCTACCGGCTTTTCCGTGCCGCATTCACAACTCGTATTCAGTTTCGTCAGGTTCAATCCATTACCTGGCCTGCGCAGCCGGCGAAACGAGGGAGAGCAGGAGCGATCGCTGGGCATGCATCAATTCCCGCGTTCCCTTCAGCGCCAGGTCAAGGAGCGCCAGGTGCTGTTCGCGGGAAAACGTGTTGTGCTCGGCCGTGGCCTGCACTTCGACCAGTTCGCCGCCCTCGGTCATCACAACGTTCATATCGACATCGGCGCGTGCATCTTCCTCGTAGGCGAGATCGAGCAGCGCAGAGCCCTCGACCAGGCCCACGCTGGTGGCCGCAATCAAAAAGCGCATGGGAGAACTGGCCAGCACTTTGGAAGCGACCAGCCTGTCGAGCGCGATCGCCAGCGCCGCAGCCGCGCCGGTGATCGCGGCGGTCCGGGTGCCTCCATCCGCCTGCAGAACGTCGCAGTCCAGAATGACGGTGCGCTCACCGAGCGCCTTCAGGTCCACAGCGGCACGCAGGGAGCGGCCAATCAGCCGCTGAATTTCATGGGTCCGTCCTCCCACCTTGCCGCGTTCACTCTCGCGCGCGGTGCGCGTCAGGGTAGCGCGGGGCAGCATGCCGTACTCGGCGGTGACCCAGCCCTGGCCCCGGTTGCGCAGCCAACCCGGGACGCCGTTTTCCACGGTGGCATTGCAGAGTACGCGAGTGTGGCCGAGCTCGATGAGCACAGAGCCCTCGGCGGTTGGAATGAAGCCGGGAGTGAAGCGAAGCGGACGAAGTTGATCGAGCGCACGGTCGCCGGGACGGAAATAGGGATGGGAAGCGGAAGACGCCATGGAGCTTCCATTGTAATGAAGCCGCGCGGAAGCGGGAGTGCGGGCCGGACCTGTCGTGGCCGCTCCTTGGCAAAAGCCGGACGGCGGCCGCGAGAGAACAAAAAGCATGGACGTTCCATTTTGAAACAGACTTCATTCCTTTGGTAACCCGAAGGGCCTGTGGCGGCCGCTTCCGCGCGATTGAAATCTTTAACTTGGAAGATAGTTCCAGTTCGGCACCTGGCCGGACGAAGCAGCGCAGGATGGGACCTTTTTTGCACGAAGACCGGGAAAGGGATTGCCCGAAACGGGAATGGCGCCGATAGAACAAACAGTTGGGAACGCACTGCCTATTCGTTGGAACGTCCTGGAAGGAGCACCGGCCGCCATGAAATCCGCCCCCCATCTTCTGTCCGAGAGAGAGGTATCGGAGCCGCGAACGAAGACAACGTATTCTGCCGCCAGTCTGCTCGCGCACGATGTACGCAACTGGCTGACGGTCCTGCACATGTATTGCGATCTGCTCGGGACCTGCGGGCAGCGAGACGCGCGATATCCAGAGTGGACCCGCGAACTATCGGCTGCGCTGCGGCGCGGCGAGGAACTGGTGGAATCGCTGCTCGATCATGCCCAAGCTACGCACGGGCCAGAAGGGATGCTGCGCCGGACTTGTCTTGCGCCCGCGCATTCCCGCAAGGACCCTTCGGCGACCGGTTCCGCTGGCGGCAACCCTGTGGATTTGGCGGCCGCGGTGGCGAATCGATTGCCCACATTGCAGCGGATGGCCGGGCCCAGGATCCAGGTGAACCTGCAGGCGGAAAGCGGAGGAGCCCGCGCCGCCATTTCAGAAAGCGATTTCGATCGTATCCTCCAGAACCTGTTTCAGAATGCGAGGGAAGCCATGCCACAGGGCGGCCAGCTTGGGATTGAGCTTTCGCTGCTGCACACAGCGCGGGCGGGCGCGGAGGAACGGAGTTCCCGTATGGTGGTGCTCCGGATATCGGATACGGGCCCCGGCATCCCTTCCACTCTTCTTGACCGGATTTTCGAGCCGGGAATCTCGGGGAAAAAGATCTGCCCGCAGGACCGCACGGAGCACGGGCTCGGTCTCGCCGTCGTTCGCGATCTGACTCTGCGCGCCGGCGGCGCTGTACGTGTGCGGTCCCTTCCAGGCGGTGGCGCCTGCTTGGAAGTGGAGCTTCCCGCAGCGCGGGTTGTCTCTTCGCAAGCCACGGACGCCGCGCTTCCAGAATCGCGCGGGCGGGGAACGCGGCCACTCCGTGAAGGAGGCCGCGAGGATTGCGCGCC